>DYEP01000132.1 GCA_020725675.1 Symbiobacterium sp.
GGACTACGTGCCCGACGACATTGGGGTCACCATCGAACTCATAACGCACCGCTTCACGGCGAGGTCAAAGAAGATCATCGAGCAGGTGTATCCCGACACCCAAGTTCCTCTCGACGAAGAAGAGCGGAGATTCAAGCATGGTCAGTTCGGCTATGGCAAATACGTGTACCCGGATAACGTGATGGCCGAGATCGGAGAGTTCTTTGGGACGCAAATCGGGGCGGTGCTACCTCATGCCAGCATTCTCTATATTGTCTAGCGTCGGCGGCCCTCGTCACAGGTTTGTGTAGGTTGCGAGCAGTCCGTCTGAGGGGACTGCCGCGGCACTCAACAGGGGTTGTGAGAGTCTTGCCTTTTGGGCTGGCTTTAGCAGCCAGGATGCTGTGCGACCACTGATTGGCGCCCTGTCACATGATGGCATGAAGTTCCGTTGGACCCAACGGCCCGGGAAGGCTGGTTATGGTAGTCCAGCCGGAACCGATCCCTCTTCCCGAGGAACGAACTCCCGTGCCCCTGTGATGTCTCTTCCTGCTCTGCGGGGGAATCCTATGTGATCGGAAGCCACACGGGATGGAGGTGTAGCTATGGACCCGAAAACTACCAGTTGGATCGTTGTGGGTTTAGGTGTGGCGGTGTCGGTCGCAGGCCAGCTCATGAGACCCGGTGAACTCGGTGCCGGGATCCTGGGATTCGGCCTTGCACACGTGGTTCTTGGAGCCCTTGATATGTTACGGCCAACCGTAAGACAACGCTCGTGAAGGCTACCAGGGAGGCCCACCCGGACGGTGCAGCCGGCCAACCGTGACCTCTGCAGGTGACAGTTGAGGTTCCCATAGTGCCGCTTGGCTTGGCAGGCTTCGCGAGGCTCTATCGGTAAGTAGAGCAGAGCTGACAATGCACAATCTCGCAGGTTTCGCATTGCCTTTAGGGGTGTGAAGGGAGGCGGTAGCCCGATGGATGGCTACCGGCGTCGCTCATGTGGATGCCCTGGCGGCACGTGGCCTGACACCCACTTGTGCCATGGAGACTGCGTAGACAGGTGTACCAATAGAGAGAGTACGGAGAGAGCGAAGGGCGCGGAGAGAAATTGCGAAATCGTAGTTCCTGTAAAGTTTAAGTAGGTGGTGGAGCGGGAGCGGGGGGAGGAACTGAGGGTAGCAGGGAAGAAATAGAGACCTCACAACCAAACAGCCATGAAAGGAGTGAGGTCTCTACGGCAGTAAGCGATCGAATCGCCCCC
>DYEP01000133.1 GCA_020725675.1 Symbiobacterium sp.
CCCATAAAACACCGGCCCCTGCATAGCCACGGCGTTCGCCATCATCCCCACCAGCTGCTCAGAGGCCATCTTATCAAGCCCAGGTAGCGCCTTCACACCGATGAGACCTATCAGGAACACCACGCCAGTGGTAATGAAGGGCATCCAGGCCATACGGCTCAAAGATTGCTTGAGAGTACGCTCACTTTTTGCCGAATAGATGCGTTGGATCGCCTGCGGGTATACCGCCGCGCCTATCATTATAAGGATGAGAGTTGATAGCCAGGTCGTGGACTCCACCCTGGACGGCACGGCTACGAGCTTGGGGGCGTTTGCGAACATGTGCTCTGTGGCCACACCCAGTCCTCCGAAGGTAATAATGCTGCCTATCAACAGCCCGAAGATGCCAAGGAGAAGTACAACGCCGCAGAGTACGTCTGTGATCGCCACTGCGCGCATTCCGCCCAGCCATTCATATACCAGCATGATCACAATAAAGAAGAGTACGCCCACCTGATACGGGACAATCCCTGCAGTCAGCCCGGCCACGCCCTGGCCGATAGCGACGAACTGCTCAAGCAGGTAATTCCCCAACCCGTACAGCATGAGCAGCGTGCCTACTAACGTTACCGCGCGTGAATTGAACCTTTTCTGGAGCCAGTCGGACGGAGTCAGGAAGTTGTACCTCTTTGCCAGCACGTACAGGCGCGGTGCGAACAAGAGATAGCCGCCCATGACGAGCACCATGAACGTAACGGAACGGATCCAGCCAAATCCCGTACGGTACGCCGTTGGCGCATAGCCCACTATTGTATTGCCGCTGTACTGCGTTGCATAAAGGGTAAAAAAGAGCATGAGAAGACCAAGTCCCCTGCCGGCAAGGTAATACTCGCTCATACTGTCCCTGATGTTACCCTTCCTTGAGACCGCAAGTCCGACGCCCAGCATGACCAGTCCAAAGACCGCAAGTACTGCTGCGCCCTGCCAACCTGAAAACGTAAGCGTCATTTGCCATCACCCCCCTGGCTCGAGACGTTTGAACCAGAGAGTGGTTCTTCTATGTCCCACTGTGCTGAGAGCACCCATGTGAGAAAAGCGGACAGCACGATGGTAAAAAACCCTGAGAGGGCTGCCCAGAGAGGGAACCCCAGGATGACCGGGCGCGTGGCGGACGGCGGAAGGTACCAGGGAACAGTGAGAAGAATGATAACGATCAATCCAATCCAGATAAACGGGTTCTTTATCGGTTCCTTCACTTTTCTCAACACTACATTCCCCCCGAAGTAATAATGCTCGAACTGATCACAGAAGAACTCTTACGTTCACCTCCCTGTCCTCCTCCGCACATACTCCACAAGACCGCCTGCAGCCACGATGTCCCGTACCGTACCTGCGTACTGCGGGATACTGAAAACTTCTCCCGTGCTGTGGTTTACTACTTTACCGTACTCTATGTCCACCTCCACATCGTCCCCCTCGGACAGCCGGGATACCTCCTTCAGTTCCACAGCCAAAAGCCCCGTGTTGATGGCGTTCCGGAAGAATATCCTGGCGAAACTCGCGGCAATCACACACCTGATCCCCGCGGCACGCAGGGCAAGCGCGGCATGCTCTCTCGAACTACCGCAGCCAAAGTTCTCCCCCGCACAGAGGATCGCTACATTTGAAAGGTCTCCGGGAAAGCGACCAGACAGCCCTTCCAGTACATGCAAGGCCAGGAACGCAGGCTCCTGCGACCCAAGGTACTTACCCGGGATGATGGCGTCAGTGTCCACGTCATCACCCACACAAACTACCCGGCTCCGCACTCTCACTTAGATCACCTCCTCAGGTGAGGAGATGCGCCCGGTCACTGCGGAAGCGGCTGCCACCGCAGGACTTGCGAGATAGACCAGAGCATCCGCATGGCCCATCCGTCCCCTGAAGTTCCTGTTACTCGTGGAGACAACTACCTCGCCCGGGCCCGCCACACCCAGGTGGCCCCCGTAGCAAGGTCCACAGCTCGGAGGACCCACCGTGACGCCTGCCTCAAGAAACGTGTCAACCAAGCCCCTCTTTAGGGCCTCACGGAAGACTTCGGTGCTACCAGGCAGTACCAGCGCGACCACACCACGGGCTATGCGCTTGCCACGCAACACCTCCGCAGCAGCCTCGAGATCACCCAGCCGCCCGTTAGTGCATGAACCGATGAATACCCTGTCTACCTGGATATCACCCAGTTCCGTCACGTCTTTCACGTTGCCGGGAGATGACGGCACTGCCACCTGCGGAGGCATACCCGAAACGTCCACCTCTAACCATTGTTCGTAGGTCGCATCTTCGTCACTGACCAGCTCTTTTAACTCCTCCGGTGAAACGCCAAAGAACGCTGCGGTAACTTCATCCGCCGGGACTATCCCGTTCTTTGCGCCGGCTTCGACTGACATGTTGCATAGAGTAAAGCGCTGGTCCATGTCCAGCCGAGAGATCACAGGCCCAGTGAACTCCATAGACTGATAATGCGCGCCATTTGTACCTATAAGCCTGAGTACGTACAGGATCAGGTCCTTACCAGAGAGCCAGCGCGGCATCTCGCCTGTAAAGTTGAGGCGCATCTGCGCAGGCACGCGGATCCAGGTTGTGCCGAGCGCCCAGATAGCTGCCAGGTCTGTGCTCCCGACACCGGTGGCAAACAGGGCGCATGCACCAGCGGTCACTGTGTGGGAGTCAGCTCCGAATAGCACAGAACCCGGTCTCAGCCAGCGGCTTTCCGGTAACAGCACGTGTTCCACACCCTGACCCTCATCGTACACCCGGCTAATCCCTTGTTCAGCGGCAAAGCGCCGCAGCTTCCGGCATGCTTCGGCTGCCTGGATATCCTTGGACGGAGTCGCATGATCCAGTACCAGTGCCACTCTGTCACGGTCCCAGACCAGACCTGCCCCCATGCGGTTAAACTCCGAAACCGCGATGGGCCCCGTAACATCGTGCGTCAAAGTGAAATCCACGCCGATTTCCACGACCTCACCGGTCTTGACCGGTTTCCCTGCTTTCTGAGATAAGATTTTCTGGGTCAGCGTCTGTCCCATTGGCCTTCTCCCCCCTGACCACTCATCGTGTGCTAATATTTGCAATATTTGTGCCATAACAAAAGGGGCCTGTAACAGACCCCTTGAGCCTTGCCTTGAAACAAAATGTATCATTATGTTTAAACAAGTCGTTCAGACGCCCGGCGTCTTGCCCAGTCCCGCTTCCCTCATCTTCCGCCACAGCGTGGTCCGGCTAATACCCAGTGCCTCCGCTGCCCTGCTTCTGTTCCATCCGACCCGGTTCAGTACTGCCACCAGGGACTGGTCGGCATCGCCCAGGGAGGTGCTGGCAGGTCTCCCCTGCTCAAGAAACCCCGCCACCGCCTCATCGAGGTCCAGGTCGTTTTCCATGACAAGGCAAACCCTGCGAACCAGGTTATACAGCTCACGTATATTCCCCGGCCATGCATAGTCTGCAAGGCGCAAAAACACCCGTTCCCATTCGGCTCGTCTACTCCGGAACAGGTACGCCTTCCCCCCGTCTTTCAAGATGGACTCCACTAGCACGGGAATGTCACAGCGTCGTTCTCGCAAGGGAGGCAGGTCCAGGTTAAACACGTTGAGCCGGAAATACAGGTCCTCCCGGAAGGCTCCGCGCTCCACCCTGTCGATAAGAGGCGTGTTGGTAGCTGCGATGAACCTGATATCCACAGGAATGACCCTGTCGCTCCCAATGCGCATGATCTCACGCTCCTGCAACACCCGAAGGAGCCTGGACTGCAGTTCAAGCGGCATTGAGCCGATCTCATCCAGGAACATCGTACCTCGGTGAGCGAGCTCCAAAAGGCCCGTTTTGCCCCCTTTTTTTGCACCTGTGAACGCCCCCTCCTCATATCCGAACAGTTCGCTCTCAAGGAGGTTGGCGGGTATGGCGCCGCAGTTAACAGCCACGAACGGCCCGTTTCGCCGCCTGCTCTCGTTGTGGATGCCTTGGGCAAACATCTCCTTCCCTGTCCCCGTTTCCCCAGTGATCAGCACTGTGCACTCTTCCTGAGCATAGAGCCTTGCTATCTTTTTTGCCTTCAGGATCACCTCTGACTCTCCCGCAATGTTGTCCAAGGTGGTCTTGGCAACAAGTCCCTTGCTATAAAGCTTCTGCCTTATATGCTGTTCAGCCTGTTGTATCTCTTCAACAGGTTGGAACGTGGCCACCGCACCGACAGGCCTGCCGTCCACCATAATTGGTACCCGATTGGTCAAGATGAGGCGGTCCTTGACCCTTTGAAACCGGTTCAGCTCTCGGACCCCAGTCTTCAGCACCCGGTCAAGCCTGGTGTTACTGATCGCCTGCCTAACGTGGCGACCGATTGCAGACTCAGCAGGGATGCCCGTGATCTTCTCGGCAGTCGGATTGAAAATGCGTACTGTGGCGGTTTCATCAATGGCTACAATACCACTGTAGGTAAAATCCAGTATGGCGCGGAGCTGCTCTGTCTCCTTCTTCTGCCGCATCTTGGTATCCACAAGGTCGACCGCATGAGACATCGCCCTCCGAATGGCGTTATGTGAGTAAATAAACACAGAAGCAAGTCCAATTTCATCTGCCAGGTCGCACACCATACTCGCGCCGATGACCCCATCATAGCCTCGGGATTTCAAAAGCATTATCTTCTCCTTCAGGTCATCGGAGTCATTGTATTCAATGTGTGTTACAGTACGATTGAGCATAGAGAGGTATCTGGTAAGCTGGGGCATGCTCGATCTGTAGGTGATAAGTCCAACCCTGGACAAGGACGATACCGCCTGGCATACGGCCTCCATTAAGTCAAACCCGGATATCTCGATGGTGACAAGGGGCACGCCGCGAAGGTTCTCTTTGATACATTGGGCGTTGCTTCCTCCACTTACCACCACGTCAACCAGCCCTTGCTCGACTAGACGCCTCGTTGCAGAGAGGGTCTGGTCGAAAGCGCCCTCGTGTACTATGACGCGGCTCATAATCTCCTCATCCAGGACCGCTCTGGCAAGCCTCGTCAGCCTGGGGTAGCTCATGAATGCGATTCTCTCGTACACTCCCGCACCTCCACCCCGAGTTTCCCTTAGGATTCGCTGTTTTGAACATATCTCCTTCATAAATAAATACGCGTGCGTCTTAGGCGGCAGTCAGAACGCGGTTCTGACGAAATTAACAGGAGGACGCGTTTCAGGAGGGCTACGTAAGGCTGTTAAAGTATAAGGAGATTCCAAAGAACGATGGCGCACAGCGACCCAAGCACAGGGAGGCTAAGCAGCCTGTATACCTTCCCGAGGTCCGCGCGGAAGTATTCAACAGTGTATACCAAGCACAGGTGCACGGGTGAAAGCAACACCCCTGCAAAGCCGCTGGCGTAAGCAATGGCCCCCAGTTTAACGGCTTCGGAGCCAGCGCTAACTAGGTTTAGAATAAGGGGGTAGGACAGGCCTACCGCCGCCGGAGAAAATCCAGTAAGAAGCCCTATCGTAAAGGGTAGAGTGAGCGCGATGAACACTGGGTTCAGCCGGTTGTGCTGAAAATGCAGTGCGAGATTCTCGAAGGCGCCGCTAACTGAAATGATTTCCTTGAAGACCATAATAGCGATTATAAGGACAATGACATTCCACGAGAAGGCCTCACGAGCCAGCACTAATACTTTAGTGCCGCTGTACTTTTTGATCACCAGCAGAACAAAGATTACTATAGCCAAAGAGGTTGCCAGGTGGATACCCGCAGCCAGAGTTAAGATGGCTACGGTCACGATGGGCCACACGTTCCAAAGCAAGCTTAGGAGCGCTCTCTTTCGTTCAACTCCTACCATGCGATGATTGGCAAAAGGTGCCGGCAGAGTACAAAGAGCAACGAGCAGTCCTGTAATGATTCCGACCAGCGTACCGGGAAACAAAGACCTGATAAGTAGCGTTATCGGGACGTCAAGCAGTACAGAACCTAAGATGAGAGCCGGGTACAGCGGGAAGACGTACTCGCAAATATGGCGGTACCAGTAGTTAATGAAACTCTTCTTTTCAGGACTGACATCATACCCTGATGCCACAGTCTCGACCAGCGGAGCTGACAGAGCCGCGCCCCCGGCAGAGGGCAACAAGCCTATCAGAGCAGGCATGATAGCCAGCACGGGGCGGTAGTCCAGGAGCAGTTCATTCATCGTGTCCACAGTAAGCTGCAGCATGCCTCTGTCACTCATTACTTTTTCAAGCAGCATGATCAAGTATAGCGCAGCCACCAGCATGAGTGTCTGGGTAGACGTACTGGCGGCCAGCGCTGTGCCGATCGCCTGCCCTCCACCGATTCTGTATTCCACTACCAACAAGACGGACGCAGCAAGTATGGCCGGCCCCAGGCTTATCCTAAATCTCATTAGCAAGACAATGGTTACGAACAATGCTGCAATTTTAAGCAAGTCGATCACTTCATATGCCTCCTGTGCCAGATAAGCCTAATCTGCGCTCTCTGCCAGCACGTGTGCGGACTGTCGCGGCGTGAGCATAAATCCACGGAAAGGCGCCGGGGCAGCGCCTGTCTTCAGGACTCCATACCTGGACCTCCAAATGATGAAGACGTTCGCAATTCCTCCTTCCTTGACGGTCCTATTCGGCTGGTACACAACTCCCTGCGATCTGTTCCATCTCCATGATTACATGTTCCCCAAACTCCCTCGTACCCACTTCGGTGAACTCCGGGTTCTGTCTTGCCAGGTCATATGTACCTACCCTTTTTCTTATAACCCCGCTTATGCCCTGCCTTACCAGTCTTGCAGCTTCAGGCCAACCGATGTATTCAAAAAGCATAGCACCGGACAGGATCAAGGCCGTAGGATTGGCTTTATCCTTGCCGGCATACTTCGGTGCGCTTCCGTGTGCCGCCTCAAACAAGGCAGCATCATCCCCCACGTTAGCTCCAGGGCACACTCCCAGTCCCCCGATCATCCCCGCCAGGGCGTCAGACAGGTAGTCTCCGTTCAAGTTGGGAGTGACAAGCACGCTGTACTCTCGGGGGCGAATAAGGATCTGTTGAAACATGTTATCAGCCAGGCAATCGTCTACTGTGACAGGCGCTTCAATGTCCAGAGAGCCCGCCAACTCCTGACCCCACTTGCAAAAAGCACCTTCCGTGAATTTCATGATATTGCCTTTGTGGACAATGGTCACCTTTTTCCTTCCATGCCGAACGGCATACTCGATGGCCTTGCGAACAATTCTACGTGTCCCGCTTCGAGATATATACTTAATTCCCACGCCCGCGTCTTCCGGGATGTTGCGGCCGCAAGTCTTCTTAACCCAGTCCCTCAGTTCTTTCAATTCTTCCGCATCGTACTGCCACTCAATGCCTGTATAGATGTCCTCCAGATTCTCTCGGAAAAGCACCATATCTACATGCTCCGGGTGACGAAGCGGAGAAGGTACTCCTGGGATCCATGTAAACTGACGTATGCACGCATATAGCTTGAGTTCTTGCCGCAGTGTAACGTTTATGCTACGGTATCCGCCCCCTATGGGGGTTGTCAAAGGCCCTTTAATAATTGCTCCGAGCCTTTTCATCTCTTCAAGGCTTACGCAAGGAAGGTACTCACCGGTAAGCGCGTAGGCCCTTTCCCCCACAAGGATCTCCTTCCATGTGACTTGCGCACCCGGTACAGACAGCTTCACCGCATGCGTTAAGACATCCTGAGTTACAGGCCAGATATCTGAGCCTATGCCGTCGCCCCGTATGTATCCGATCTCTCGTTCCATCATGTACGTTTCTCCCCTTCAGCTAGTCACAAGAGTCCTGTAAGAGCCTGATAAATGGTCGTTGGCAGGCGCTGCAATGTCTGCGCCGCGCCCCGCAGAGCGCCAAAGGAGCATCACGTGCAGCACTATAAAAAAAGAAAACAAAGGGAAACCCTAGTATACTCCCTCAACCTCCGACCAAGTACTGCCAGAGAGGCGGTGGCGCAAGCGCTTGAGTCTTAGCCCTTATACAGGGCTAGCTTGCCGCCCAGGTCTTGACCACCCATATTCTACGAAAGGAACCGGAATCCTCCCCGGTTGATCGCAAGAGTCAACGGCCTGCGACAAATTGCTTCTCCAAAGCGAAAACCACCAGAGCAGTCTCCATCTTTATTCGTCCGCTGCAACTTCAGAAGGCATTGAAATAAGGCTCAGTGGCTTCATCCGCGTCCCCCTTCTGCCAAGGCCTGCGCGAGTCGGGGTATACCTTCTTTGATTTTGTCCAACGAAGGTTCGGAGTAACAGAGCCGGAGCTGGTTTTGTCCCTGATTGCGACAATAAAAAGCGGGGCCTGGGACATAAGCCACCCTGGCTTTCTCAACACAATGAAGCAGAGCCTTTTGGGTGTCAATGTGCTCCGGAAGGGTGACCCAGGTATAAAACCCTCCTTCGGGCCGAGTCCATTGTGAGTCAGGCGGGAATTCTTTTTCGAGCTGGCTTAAGGTCATCTCCGCTTTCTGCTTTAGCATTTGGGACGTATGCTGAATCTGCTTTTCCAGTAGACCTCTTTTGCCAAACTCCAGTGCAAGCAGCTGACCTATCGAATTTGAGCATTGGTCAACGCCTTGCCTGAGTAGAATACCCTTCCTTACAACTTCGGGCTCAGCGTGCAGCCATCCAAGCCTCACGCCCGGAGAAAATACCTTGGACAGCGTTCCAAGATAAATCACACGGCCCTCTTCGTCGAGGGATTTGAGAGTTGGGACAGGCTCGCCTCTGAACCGGAGCTCGCCGTACGCATTATCTTCAATAATCATGAAATCGTAATGGCAGGCAAGCTCCAGCAGGTAGTACCTTCGGTCGAGATCAAGCACGCGTCCTGAAGGATTCTGAAAGGTGGGGATAGTGTACAGAATACGTGGAAGCCGGTCTTGTCTTGACCAGGCTCTGAGATGCTCCTCCAGCCACTCTACCTGGAGTCCCTTTTCGTCTGTAGGAACAGTCTCAATTTGGACGTCAAAAGTGGAAAGGGTGGTAATGGCTCCAAGGTAAGTGGGGCCTTCTACAACAACTCGATCCCCTTTATCCAGAAACATCCGGCCGAGCAAATCCAGCGCCTGCAACGAGCCGCTCGTGATCAGGATATTCTGCGGGACAGCTGGCATGCCAAGTCGTGTTTGCCTTGCTGCAATGAAATCACGGAACTCGGAAAAGCCAGGGGTTGGTCCATATCCCAGTACCTTCGTGGCGTGCCTTGAAAAGACCTCTTTGGCTACATCCTGGACTTCCGGTATAAGGTACATGTCTGGAGCAGGAAAACCTCCGGCAAAGGATATCACGTCCGGTCTCTCAGTCAGCTTAAAGATATCAGCCAAAGCCGAGTCTTCTGTCCTGCTTGCCAGAGAGGAAAAGTGTTCTGCCCAATTAACTGTCATGCTACATACGTCTCCTCCTTGGGACAAGAATCTTAAGAGCTTGCCTTCTGAAGCCATCACTTGGTACCTTATTGGCGCTCCTACATTCTTGACTTTGCCCGTGCTCAGAATCCGGGGGGCATGCCATCATGACCCTGTCATGCACCCACTTATGCCTATTCTGTCTATTTTGGTGGGGAAGAGTTGTTCTTCTGCCTGCACAAGGTCACCACATGCCTGCAACACCTGTCCCCTTGGAGAATGCTGGATTCTCTGGAAAAAGACAACCGACTATCAAACCCTTCCGTGATCGCAAAATCCACAGCACAATACTCTCGAGCTGCTTCTTTGGCCCCGATTTCGTTCCATTCCGCAGCCATGGGGCAATACTCTATTTCGGTTATCTGCCCGTCTGGTATATCCGACTGGAAAACCTTCCAAGCAGCGCTTAGCGGTAGGTCATAGTACTTACGGAACGCATCCAGAGTGGGCGCTACACCTGCAGCCTCTGCCCTCATCCGGATTTTGGCTCCTCTATAAAGTCCAAACCGTCTTATTCCTCTCGCCGTTGCTTTCTTTCCTTCCTCACCAAAAGCCTTGATCACTTCATCCGCGAGAAAGAAGAACATTGCAGCCATAGCCCTTGCCATAGAGTCCACTGCATTTCTAAGTTCGTCTTCTCTATCACCGGCTTCCTTATCATCCGGCTTGACAGAGTCACACATAACTGCACCCCCAGCAATCTCTATTGATCGGTTCTGGTTTGGCTACTTCCACATTCCTCACAATTTTCCTCTGTTCTCGTGCCAGCGTTACGCTTGCATTCGGGATCTACCCTGAATTGATCGAGCTCTACACAGAAATAATCGCCCACGGTCTTTGACCGCGGGCAGAGATTAGTGAATACTTAATTTAACCACCGATACTGACTGCACAAGTGTCGTCTAAGCAACAACCTGCTTCCCCTTCTCAGTAGCCTGAACCCTCAGTCGTACAAATCCTGTGCTCTTGGCAAGGCCCATCTCTGTGAGGTTCTCTATCATGGCTACCAGCTGCAGCGAGTATATCTTCAGTTTTTCAGCTAGGTAGTCAATTCCAAGAGGAGTGTGGGTTCTGCTCAGTTCCTTGAGCAACTTCAGGGTGCCTGCGTCGATGCCGTGGGCATCAAGTGCGACCCTGTCCTCTTCACTGAGCCGCTGATCGGCAGCTTCTTTCCCCTTATCGGTAAGCTTGAAGAACAGCTGACGTACCAACCTGGGTGATTCGCGTTCGAGATAACCCATGGCTTCAAGCTTTTGGATCTCTTCATGGATCTGGCTGGCTTGGACGCCGTTATTCTTCATATACGGCGCAAGAATACCGGTTATCTTCGCTCCAGTATTGTACCCCAGTCTGAGTGCCAGGAGCACCTGTACCCCAAGTTCGCTGAGCGGCCCTTTCGTTGATGGTTTGGGGCGACCGCCTGTCAGTACACTTACCACAACCAGGGTTACGAGCGCTATTGGGAATACAAGCCACAGCGTGTGTACTTGCTTGTAGTTGGCAGTCAGGATCTCCCAATAAAGCACTGTCCCGAGTGAAGCCACCACAGTGGCCAGGGCGCCTTTACCGTTTCCAATCTTGAGCAACCACGAATCCAGGTAGAATATGACTAGCGGAGCGCCTATAGCAGTTCCGAAGGCAAACAGGAGGCCAAGTCCGCGTGTCCAAGTGATGGCAAATACTACAGCCAATAGTCCGTATATGCACGTACCCCAGCGCGCCCAGTTTAAGAGTCGCTTGGTATCCTCGATCTTGAAGAAATACTGTGCCACGTCTCGGACCAATTGGTTAATGCCGGACACCAGGTATATGTCACATGTGGACATTGTGGCCGCTATGAGTCCGCACATGACCAGAGCAGCCAGAGGTACCGGGATGATGGTCAGGACTGAACCAAGAGCCAGCGCCGGGTTCTGGAGATTGGGAATGAGCATACGAGTATATATACCTATTATGGCACCCAAAATGCCGCATGCGTAAGTAATCAGCACAGTCCACAGCCAACCCTTGCTAACAGCACGCGCGTCCCTTGTTCCCGCAGCTCTTGTCCAGTACGGCGATTGGTTAAGAAGAGACTGGTGCTGGAGTAAGAACGTGAGTACGGATGGTACCACGAACTTGATTACAGGGATGGTCCCAAATGGAACGTTCAAGAAACCTGCTGGTAGTGCCGCCGCATCTGGTATGCCAAACTTGAAGATACGCCGCGCCGCATTCTTCCCAATTCATTGGGGAGTTAGGCGCGGCCAAGATTTTCATGGCCTTTCATCTACGCTTATGTTATCATATAGGCATCAAGAATAAGCGCAGGGAGATAAAGGATGGAACTGCACCGCAATAGAAACAGTGTATTCAACATA
>DYEP01000002.1 GCA_020725675.1 Symbiobacterium sp.
AAGCCGCTTGTAACCCGCATTGGCCGGCTGGTCCTCGAGGTGCCCCGGGTCAGATCCGGCGAGTTTTCCACGGAAATGTTTGAGCGTTACCAGCGAAGCGAGCAGGCGTTAGTGCTCACCCTCATGGAGATGGTCATCAACGGGGTGTCGACGCGAAAGGTCAGGGCTGTGGTTGAGGAGTTATGCGGGGTAGCGATTTCGAAGTCGACCGTATCCGAGCTATGCAAGCAGCTTGACCCCATTGTAAAAACCTGGAATAAGCTAGACTTAAGCGAAAAGGAATACCCCTTTCTGGTGGTAGACGCCCTGGTCATCAAAGTGCGCAAGGGTGGCCGGGTTAGAACGCAGAGCGTGCTCATAGCCTGCGGGATTAACCGGGACGGCTGCCGGGAGGTTCTGGGGCTAGCAATTGGCGATAGCGAATCCGAGGCCAGCTGGTCGGAGTTTTTCACCTGGCTGAAGAGCCGCGGGCTAAAGGGCGTTGACCTAGTGGTTTCAGACGATCACAAGGGACTTGTCAACGCCGTTATGTCGCACTTCCAGGGGGCGAGCTGGCAGCGCTGTCAGACGCACTTTGTCCGCAACGTGCTGGAAGCGTGCCCCAAGTCCCTGCAGCGCAAATTGCATGCTCGCCTGCGGCACATGTTCGACGCGCCGGATTTGGAAACCGCAAGGCGGATTTTGGAGCTGGTGGGGCAGGAGTTTGAGGCCCTGGCCCCCAAGGCGGTAGAGAAGCTTGAGGCCGGTTTTGAGGGCGCGATGGCGGTAATGGCGCTGCCGGAGCCGATTAGGCGGCGGCTGCGCACCACCAACGCCCTGGAGCGGCTGAACCGGGAGGTCCGCCGGCGGGAGAGGGTGGTGGGGATCTTTCCCAACGAAGAGGCCGCACTCAGGTTGCTCGGTGCCGTGCTGATGGAGATAGACGAGGCCTGGGCGACTGGCCACCGCTATCTGGACATGGCGGAGTACCTGGCATGGATGGACAAACCGAAAGAAGGTGAGACGATACAGCAGAGAAGGAATGAGCTAGAGGCGGCTTAATGATGTATTAGCAGGCAGCAAATCCTACCAGAGGGATTTTACACACAGAATCGGACTTGACCTCCTCAAGAATCACCTGGGCATCACCGACTGTATTGCTGCTCATAACCACGTGCACATATTCGAACGTCCAATTCAAACACACCGCCGCAGGATGTCTGTGAGCCAGTAATCGAAAGCACATGTGCATGAAAGCCTTATAACATCACTCAAAGGCCAGGGGACTACCAAAAGCTGGGCACAACCCAGCGCTTCCATTCAAGGCGGCCTGCCGACGTATAAACCCCACACGTTTCCATCTACGATGCTTTTGGGTTTTGCAACCTCCAGACCCACGGTAACGTCAAAGAGGTTTGTGGCTGCCTTTGTCTAATGAAACTGGGTACAGACATAACTGTATGATGGCGTGTTCGTCGCAGCAGACTCCCGAATACAGTGTGATGAAGCCACCGTTTCAGTCGAAAGGAGGACTTGGATGAAGAGACTTTACAGGTCCAAATGCCAGCGTGTGCTGGGCGGGGTCTCGGGAGGCTTTGCCGAGTACTTCGAGACCGACGTTGTATTGGTAAGATTGGCGTGGGTAGTATTCGGGGTGATGACTGGCGGTATCGGCGCTCTCATTGCCTACATCTTCGCATGGATCATCATACCGGAGGAACCGGACAAAGCAAACCCAAGCGAACCAGGCGGGTCTCAGCACGTACCGGATGTCACAGGCTCGGGCCAGAGGCTATTTGGGTTCATTCTTGTAGGTGTTGGAGCACTCATGTTTCTCAACCGGACACTTCCCGTGCATTACAGGGTGCTGTTTGCCCACTCACTGAACCGCCTGTGGCCGTTGCTCATCGTAGCGCTCGGAGTAGCAATCATCGTAAAGAGTCTAAGGAGGGAGTGAACACTGTAAAGCCCAGTTGCGCGCTCACCATCACAGGTCTTTGTTCCATGTTTCGTGAGCAGTGCGGCTACCGCATATTTCAGTTTAGCACTTGGTCCTCATTAGGCGCATAAAGGCACTGCAGATACCTGCCTGTCTCTTCGAGTCATCCTGTTGCACAATAAGGCTAGTGTTTCCCCAGGCTTTCATTACAGCTGTACCTGCCGCCCAATCTCCGGCACACTATTGGAGAAAAATGTTACCTGGCTTTAGCCCCTTTATTCTGTTCATCCATGAACCGTTTGTCAAGCCATTCCGTCAATAAGGAAAAAGACCCTTTGGAAAGGAGGCCAAGCACCGTGAAGATAAGGGCCTTTTTAATACCGTTGGTTGCTCTGTTGGTTCTGTCTCTGTTATTGGCTGCAGGTTGTGCAAAGCGCAGCGAGAAACCTGAAACGCCTCCCTCCGGTACGGCTGTTCCTGAACCAAAGCCCGGTGATACCAAGCAGGATGAATCCTTGACGGTCCCCAGGATACCCGGCGCACACCAAAGCGGTGACGCAGGTCCGGAAGAGGACGGCGGGGTAATTAGGCTGCGGCCTGTGGATCAGTCCACCAAGAACCCTTCGTTCAAGGCGTTCCGAGACAAGCTGCTCGATGCCATCGCTCGTCGTGACAAGGAGTTTATTCTTGAAATTCTTGATCCGGATATCACAGTGAGCTTTGGGGGAGAGTCAGGGCGCGATGCGTTTATAAAGCACTGGAATCTTGACGGGGAAGACTCAAGACTCTGGGACGAGCTTGGGGATATCCTCCGGCTCGGAGGCACATTCAGCGCTGATATGAAGGTATTCACAGCGCCATATGTATTTACACTGTTTCCCTCCCAGTTTGACGAGTTTCAGTATGCCGCGGTCACGGGAGATGGAGTGAATATCAGGGCAAAGCCGGGCCTTGACGCTCCGGTATTGGGCAGCGTCTCTTACGAAATCGTACGTGCGGACCCGAGCATCGTGGGTCCTGCGATTACGCTGGACGGCAGAGAGTATGGCTGGGTGAAAGTAGAAACGCTTCTAGGAATCAAAGGCTACATGTGTTCCAAATATGTAAGAAGCCCTATTGCCTACCGAGTGTCCTTCGAGCAGACAGGCGATAGGTGGCTCATGAAGTACCTGGTTGAGGGCGATTAAGCTGAATTCTTTCCTTCTGGCCACCGGAAACGGTGGCTTTTTTTGTTGTTCCAAGCATGCAATAGATTACATAATATGCATATTATGGCTTACTGAAATTCCCATGCCCATTTCAACAGGACTTTCCTTTCCTGAGGCGAATTTCCTACTTTACGTAAACCACGCATTCTGGTTTTACCAGGAGAAAGGAGTGTGCTTTCTTGAAGACAGGGCGCAGCCTAGCATACGTTGTAGTGTGTGCTTCAGTAGCAGTGTTTTTATTTGCCGCTTTGGCAGAAGCGGGCACCGTCCACGTGGTCAGACCGGGAGACACGCTGTACCTCTTGTCACGTCAGTATGGGGTAAGCGTCGATGAACTGGCACGCATAAACTCGGTGAGGGATCCGCGTAACCTGCAGGTAGGTACCGCGCTGGTGATCCCAGGCGCAGCCGGCGAAGGTACCGTCCATATGGTATCACCGGGCGATACACTCTACAGCATCGCGGTGCGATATGGCACTACCATCCAGGCCATACGCTCTGCCAATGATCTTACCGGCGACGTGCTGTTGCCCGGCATGAAGCTCATCATACCCGTCTCCGGAGCCTCGCAGGGGTCAGGCGCCATCGCCATCCCGTGGTCCCAGGTGGACAAGCTGTTTCCCCGCGGCAGCACCGCTTTGGTCACTGACGTACGTACGGGGTTATCATTTACCGTCCGGCGCCGTGGAGGTTGGGCACACGCAGACGTGGAGCCTCTAACAGCAAGAGATACTCAGACGCTGAAGCGGATCTACGGAGGCGCATGGAGCTGGTCGAGGCGCCCAATAGTGGTACAGGTTTCGTCGTACCGCATTGCGGCCAGCATGAACGGCATGCCGCACGGCGGCTCATCCATCTCGGACAACGGGTTTCCCGGACATCACTGCATCCACTTCCTTGGAAGCACCACGCACGGCACTCGGAGGCTTGATCCCGCGCATCAGGCCGCCGTCAAAGAAGCAGTGGGCAAGTAGAGGTGCTGGACAGTGGGCGGTGGTTCCCCACCGCCCGCTGATCTGTGCGAAGCCACTTGTACGCGATCTGACGGGTTGTGACCGTTCGTGCTATCGAGGCAAGTATCGTTCCAGCCCCAGGCTCTGAAAGAACGTTGTGATCACCCTCGTCGGCTGAGGGATGGGTATGCCCGCAATCACTAAAATACCGTAAACAGTGGCCATGAGCCACACCAGGGCTAACACCATCAGTTCACGCCACCATCGTTTCCGTATCAAGGATGGCACCTCGACCACAGCGATCACAACCATCAGCAGGAGAAACCAGAACAATAACGCTGCCCCCTTTGTCTAGCGCTTTCGAAGTGTATTTAGGAGGAACCCCGGGCGGCTGAAACTGGTTTCCACAACGATCTCTACCGGCAGGCGCCTGAAGATATCCTCCCAGCGCCCGGCAACTTGTGCCCAAAACTCCGGGTATTTCCTGTAAATGAGGTTGCCAAACCCGAATATGTCCGAGCCCAGCTCCTGCGCTCTGGCGAGCGCCATCTCTATATCATTCCTTACTACCTCCGACAGCCTTCTTCTGATGAGAAGAACCGTCTCTTCATCCGTCAGGTTGAGGTCAGGTACGATACCGGCCGGACCTGATACTTCATTCAAGGATACACTTATGTGCAGCTTCACCTTCATCCTCACCTCGCCGCTGTCCACTTTAGGTTCAACTGTCGCGTGTGAGGAGACCACTAACAGACTGGCCATGCAGCCCCCGGGCATCTCGACAAGCAGTAACCCGCGACGGTTTCGCGTCTTTACCCAGTTCCATCCCCTCGTCTCTCTGTCATCCAGCCATCCGGCCATCCGAGGTCCGCGGAATGCGGCTGAACCAAGCAAGTCCATGGGAGGCGTTCCCGGCTTCTCGGGCGGTTGAGATTCTGTTTCTTCAGCAGTTACCCTCAGCCTGGGCAGCAGTAAGTCCTGGCCGGGCCTTAAGTACTCCACTATCTTAATCAGAATTGGCTCGGAAGTGCTCGTTGCAACCCGGCGCCCGAATGTGTTGATGAGCCTGGCAATGCCAGTAACCGGCACAGGTTCTAGCGGGAGTTGCGCCCGCATGAGCTTGTCGAGGTCTCCCTCGACCACGGCGATTCCTGCAAGGAGGCGAAGCTCCCGTTCCCTCGTGACCATGTCTATAACCGGGTCTATCCCCTCCCTGGCGAGCCGCTCTGACAGCAGGATGACCCTCACGTGCCCAAGGCTCAACTCTCTCGTCATGAACCTGCGCAGGTTAAATAACGCTTGAGACATCGTCTGTCCTTTTTCCGATTGTGTAAAGAACATCTGCGAGCCGCCTCCGCGGCCCCCTTGCGTCTGCAGCATCGCCGCCTGCGGTACAGAAAACTGGACAGTCACCAGGTAATTGCCTTCCTCGTCCACGTCAAAAGCGAGGACCTGCGGGTGCACCAGTTCTTCTGGCTCTCGTATATCCCAGCAGCCTGCCTGCAGTATGGAGCAGAGCACGAGGATCCAGGCAAACCTCGATACGGTCCGCATCGCACCTCCTCCTCACCTACAGCCGCCTGATGAGATATGCAGCCCAGAGAATCAGGAATGGCAAGAACAAAATGGCGGTGATGTAAGGGAATATCACCTCGGGGCGAAACAATGCCAACACTTCGAAAATATCTTTAAAGCCATATACTGCCAGCAACGCCCATACTACCGCCATGGGTGCCACCAGCGGCCGGTAATCCCTGAGGCCGAAAAACTGCGACATGCCTCGTGAGCCGCAGTAAAGAAACAGCCCCACGTCCATAAGCAGCCCAAATCCCCACGCCATAGTCCCGAACACGTCCACGCGCTCAAGGAACCTCGGGGCGAGCTCTAAAGATCGAGTCATCAAGAAAAAGGGAAATATCGTTCTTGAACCCAGCTCAGGCCCCAGGGTACCCACTACCGTCACTGCCGCCATTATCAGCACAAGGCCAATCAGCAACGCAGCAAGTACGGCTGTGGACGCGGCCCTCTGGGGCGCTGTTAGCACCGGAACAAGCATGGAAATGCCAATGAACTGGGCCGATACGGCAATCGCTGTAATGCTTCCCGACAGCACAGGCCCCACTCCCCGGGCAAGCACAGGCTCCAGATTAGCCACATCCAGACGGCGTACGGCCATCAGTATGCTCGCAAGCACAAAAGCGGTAAAGAGGAAAATGAGGGCGTCCGCCAACCGGCCCAATGACTCGATCCCCTGATGTACGATGAAGGCAGCCAGCACCACCATGGAGCACACGATGAACAGCAGGGGTGTGTTAGGAAGATATGCCGTAACCAGCACCTCTGCATAAAGCCTTGAGTCGGTAGCTGTGATGTGCAAGAACAGCCACAGAAATCCCAACGATATGAGGCTACCGAGATATTTCCCAAGGATTGTCCGGCTGTATTCAATTACGGTCATCTCAGGGAATCTGGCGCCCAGGGCGGCTATGCCGGCGGCGATAATCGCCGTGGCCAACAACGTCAACAGGGCGGAAGCCCATGCATCCTGCGCCGCGTTCCCAGTGGTTAGTACGGGCAGGGTGGCGACGACAAACGTGGTCCGGAGCATAAATATCATAAATCCCATTTGCCGGTTGGCGATCTTTTCTGTTCTCATCGTTTTTCCTTTTCCTCTTTTTCTATGCTCTGGTGCGGTCTTTGGCCTCCGGCTGCGCGGACTGGCTCCCTGAGGCTCTCAAGGAAGGGCCGCCTGGTCATATCCCACCACCATGTTCTTAGAAATACGTCTTTGAAATCGCTCAGAATGAGTGGACCTACAGGGGCAAAATACGGGTAACCGAAAGATCGGAGTCCGGTAAGGTAGGCAATTACACCCAAGAAGGCGAATTGGATGCCAAAAAGCCCAAAAGCGCCGCCAAGAATGATGAACGCGAACCGAAGCAGCCTTGCCGCTATGCCGAATGAAAAGGTAGGCACCGTAAATGAGGCAATAGCGGTGAGCGCCACGATGATGACCACCGGGGGTGATACAAGCCCCGCCCGAATCGCAGCATCTCCCAGCACGAGCGCCCCGACGATGCTGATGGCAGGCCCGATAGCACGCGGTAGCCGGATGCCCGCTTCCCTCAGCAGCTCAAACACAAGCTCCATGACGAGTACCTCAAACAGTATGGGAAACGGTACGCCTTCTTTGGACGCGCTGATGCTGATTAATAAGTCCGTGGGGAACAGCTCGTTGTGGAAGGTCACAGCAGCCACATAAAAGCCTGGCAGCACTACGGACATCCAGAACCCCACCACCCGGAGCAGCCTGAGGAAGGCTCCTATGGGCAGCTTTTCGTAGTAATCGTCGGGGGCCTGAGTGAGCATAAAGAAGTTCATCGGCACAACGAGCACAAAAGGTGTGGCCTGGGTAAAGATGGCCACCCTGCCTTCAAGCAGCATGCTGGCCACCCTGTCGGGTCTTTCCGTTCTAAATGTGGTGGGGAATACCGAAAAAGGGTTATCCTCAATGAATTCCTCTATGTAGCCGCTCTCCAGGATGCCGTCTATCTTTATCCTCTGTATCCTCTGGCGCACTTCCTGGACTAGCTCTTCGCTCGCAAGCCCTTTGATATACATGACGGCCACCTGGGTCCGGGTCAGGTCCCCCAGCGTGAACTGCTCGATCCAGAGGTTTGGCGTTCGGACCCTCCGCCTTATCATGGAGACGTTCGTTTCTATGCTCTCCACAAAACCCTCTCTGGGGCCGCGGATCACAGTCTCCGATGCGGGTTCCTCTATTTGCCGGGTAGCAATGCCCTGTGTGTTCAGCGTGAGCGCCTTCGCTGTGCCGTCAAATAGCACCGCAGCGTGCCCCTGCGTCAGGTTCGTCCACATGTCGTCGAAGTTATCTACTTCCTTCACATCCGTTGACTGGGCCAGCCTGTCTCTAAACTCGCTGAATATGGTATGCCGGGACGTACTGCCTACCGGAGACTCGAGCATGCCGAGTGTGAGTGTGCTGGCGATGCGCTCAAGCAGGAGGGTGTCAACAAAACCCTTGATGTGTACGAGCGCCGCAGGTATTTGGCCGCGGCCCACTCTCAGTCGCCTTGTTATCACATCAGTAGACGGGCCCACGACCGCCCTCAGCATTTCCAGGTTATCCTCCAGCGAGGGAACAAGAAACAGGTCCTTTTCCAGAGCCTCTCGCTGGCTGATATCCAGTCTGTCGTCTTTCAGATCACCGAAGTTTGAGTGTGACTTTTTCTTAAAGAAGTTCTTGAATAGCCGCATGCCACGGATCCCCCGCACATCCTTTATTATGATATTAATATTTGCAACTGGAGTGGGATTTAGCACTCCGGGCGGAAAAAGTGCCGCAAAGAGTAGCTAGGAAGGAAATGCCGGCAAAAGGTCGAATCTGGAATCTCAATGACTGACCAGTCCAGGCCTTGCACTGGCCGCAAGGAGGAATTGTTATGCATTGGTACCGGAGCGTATGCCCGCTTGACTGCTTCGCTCATTGCGGTCTGCTCGTAGCGGTAGACAGCGGGAAAGTAGTGAGCGTGAAAGGGGACCCCGATCACCCCCTGACAAGAGGGATGGTGTGCAGTAAGGCAAAGAAGCACGTGGAGCGCACGTACAGCTCGGAGAGAATCCTTGCGCCTCTTTTGCGGGAGAAACAGGGATTCCGGCAGATCAGCTGGGGCGAGGCGTACGACATCATAGCAGAGAGGTTAAGTCGCATAAAACAAGAGTATGGCAGCCTTGCGCTGTTGCATCACAGCGGGTCGGGCTATGAGGGAATGCTTGCAGACCTCGCAACAAGATTCTGTAATGCTTATGGAGGTCCAACTGTGCCCGAAGGCAGTACCTGCTGGGGAGCAGGCTATGCGGCCCAGACGTACGACTTCGGTACGCCCGGTACCCATGACTGGTCTGATCTTTCAAACTCCCGCTGCATTGTGCTCTGGGGAAGAGACCCGTCAAGGACCAACATCCACGTCATACCCCACATCCGGCAGGCTCAACAGAACGGGGCCAGGCTCTTGGTAATCAACCCGCTGAGCATAGATACGCCTGGTAAGCCGGACCTTCATATCGCCCCACGCCCGGGTACGGACGGCGCACTCGCGCTCGCCATGGCGCACGTGATTATTAACGAAGGACTAATTGACCGGGACTTCATATCACAGCACGTGCACGGCTATTCTGACTACAGCCGGATAGTCGAAGGCTTTTCGCCGCGCAGAGCGGCCGAGATCTGCGATGTGCCTGAAGCGTCCATACAGAAGGCCGCGAGGATGTACGCAAGACATAAACCAGCCGCGATCCTTCTGGGATACGGTCTGCAACGCTACTCCAACGGAGGTCAGACCGTGCGGGCCATTGATGCGCTCTGTGCTATCACTGGAAACATCGGCGTCCCCGGCGGCGGAGCGAGCTACGCTCACAGCGGCTGGAAACATATCCTGGGCGACCTGAAAGGAAACCATCTAGCTCACTCGCGGCGCACTATCCCCTGGCCGCGCCTGGGAACCGGCATCACAGAGGCAGACGACCCACCGATCCGGGCAATCCTTGTGACACGCTCAAATCCGGTCACCCAGCTGGCTCACACCGCCCGGGTGAAGTCCGCATTCGCCCAGGCGGAGTTCGTTGTAGTTGTGGATTTTTTCATAAACGATACGGCCGGCCTTGCAGACATCATCCTGCCTCCTGCAGGCCCGTTTGAACACGAGGACGTAGTCTGCAATTCCTGGAGTCCGTATATCGCTCTCGCTCCCCAGATCATCCAGCCTCTTGGCGAAACTCGGTCCGACGCTCAGATCTTTTGCGACCTGGCCCGGCACATGGGGCTTTATGAATTTGGACCAACGGACCCGGCAGAGTGGTTGGAGCAAGTGCTAAGACCCGCCACTTCGTACGGGGTAAGTCTTGAACGCCTAAGACAGGGCCCTATCAGACACCCTTTCGTCGGCCCTGTCGCATGGCAGGACCGAAAGTTCAAAACGCCCAGCGGGAAGTTTGAGTTGTACTCGAGTGCGGCAGCTTCAGCGGGTATAAGCCCACTGCCTGATTACATCCCGGCAAAAGAAGCTGGAGCACCTGCATCGGCCTACACACTGCACCTGTTAACACCGCATCATAGTGACTATTTGCACTCCCAATTCGTAAATCTTAAAAGCAATGAGGACACACTGCGCACACCGGTCGTATGGCTGCACCCACAGGCGGCTAAAGCGCGCGGTCTTGCGGACGGAGACCGCGCCACCGTCGCTACGGCTCAAGGCACGTTGTCCGCCACCGTACGAATTGCAGATAGCCAGAGGGAGGATACGGCTGTCATCTTCCAGGGTGGGTGGCACAAGTTCGGGGCTGGAGTCAATCTGCTCACGCCAGAGCGTGAATCTGATATGGGGCTTACCATCGCTTACTACGACTGCACTTGCGAAGTTAAGCGCGAAGGCTGTGCATGACTGAGGGCCGCTCAACTGTGGGCACAAACGCTACCAGCTGGAGTAGTATGGCATGACCCGAAGATCGAACCTGCTCATTCCAGCGGGTAAACACCCATCTTTTAGTCTTGCTACCCTACCTGCGTGAACTGAAACCGGTCTCTGGTGGATCACTTTGATGGAAGCGCGGGAACAAATTGTAAGCGGTGTACGTCTGTTGTGTACATGGATACCCGGCGGAGACGCTCCGACTTCACACTTCCTGGAGTGATGTGAATGGCCTTACTAGAGCTTAACGGCATTCGTCGTGTTTACCGGCTGGGCCGCATTGAAGTGCACGCACTGCGCGGCGTGTCGGTGCATGTAGAGAAGGGGGAATTCGTATCTATCATGGGACCCTCGGGTTCCGGCAAGTCTACTCTACTTAACGTACTCGGTTGCCTGGACCGGCCCACATCGGGGGAGTTCAGGCTATTAGGTAAGGACGTAACCCACCTCAGTGACAACAGCCTGTCCGAATTGCGTAACCGTTTCTTCGGTTTTGTTTTTCAATCCTTCAACCTTCTTCACCACTTTACTGCCAGGGAAAACGTGGAATTGCCATTGGTCTACCGCGGCGTGGGCGCGAGGGAGCGTAAAGTACGGGCCATCGAAGCCCTGGAAAGCCTCGGACTGGGAGATCGTGTAAATCACAGGCCGACCGAACTTTCTGGCGGTGAGCAACAGCGCGTGGCATTGGCCCGCGCTTTAGTCGCTGAGCCATCAGTGATCCTCGCCGATGAACCCACGGGCAACCTGGACAGCCGCACCGGGGCCGAGATCATGGCCATCTTCCAGCGGCTCAATGAGGAACAGGGCATCACCATCATCCAGGTGACACACGAGGAAAGTATCGCCCGTCATGGCCGCAGGATCCTGTATATGCGCGACGGGCTCATCGAACAGGAAGAGAAAGTGCTTCAGCCGTTACGCGCTGAGGAATCGGTATCCGTTGGAAACGTCGAGGTCAGACAGGAGGGGCGATAATGATAAGGAATATTCTGGCTGCAGTGATAGTTCTCGCAATTGTGGTCACAGGAGCAGTGTACGCGTACCGGCAGATGCTTCCGGCGGAACCTGCTGAGACTGCGGTGAAATATGCGACTGCAGAGGTGAGGCGAGGTGATATATCCGTAGGCGTCACTGCGCGCGGCATTCTGAACCCACCGTGGGGTGGTACAATTCAGACTCCTTACCCCAAAGGCCCGATGCCCGGTGACTTCTGGCGCGGCTTCATCGTAACAGATGTCCTGGTCAAGGAGGGAGACCCTGTCAAGTTCGGACAGCCCGTTATTACGCTTGCCATGGCTGACCTGGATTCTACTATTCAACGGGTGGCGGACGAACTAAACCAGAAACTGCAAAACCTCGCCGAGCGCCTGGGTGTGCCGGTCTCCGAGGTGAGGAACGTGAACCCGGCAAGAGGCATTACGCTCCGGGCACCTGTAGGCGG
>DYEP01000134.1 GCA_020725675.1 Symbiobacterium sp.
CGTACCGGTGTTCATGGAAACTCCGGCACCACATTGCTCTAGACTTCTGGCTCGGGATGCGGTAATCTTCTTCACGCGGGGACCTCCTTTCTTTGCCAAACCTAGGATAGTCCCCGCACTCTTTTTCTGTCTACCTGTCTCGCATGTATCTGAACTTAGTCAGATCCCTGTGGGTTCTCAGCCCGACTTCCAGTTGCGCGGCGATGCGCCTCCGCCCAATGACGCGCAAAGAGAGGCCGTTCTGCGCGCCCTCTCCCAAAGGATCACCTTCATATGGGGACCGCCGGGGACGGGCAAAACCACCACGGTCAACCATCTGGTGCCGGCTCTCCTGAAAGACGGAGAACGCGTCCTGATCACCTCCCACACCAACGCAGCGGTGGACCAGGTCCTAAAGGCGGCCATGAAGGGCATGAGCGAGCAGGAGATACACGGCGGTGCCATAGTCAGGTTGGGACAGCCCAGAGAGGAGAGTGAGATCCAGTACATACTCCTGCCAGAGATAGTGAAACGAAAGACCCCTGTCCTCCAGGACCGTCTGAGGCACCTCGAAATCGAGCTGGCAAGAGAGAGAGAAGAGGAGAAGAAATGGGCCTGGTGGGAAGAAAAATTCAGGGAGATCGCCAGCCTTGCCAGCCAGTACCGGGAGAACCAGACGCGCCTGTCTTTGCTGCGCGACCAGGTGGACCACATGCGTGCCCGCATGGCAGAGCGGGAACGCGAGAGGGAAAGGCTGGAGGCCCGACTCCGTGAGGCCGAGACCTCGGGGTTTTTGCGGCGACTTTTCCTCGGACTCGACCCTCGGAAAATACAGGCCGAGATAGATGCGTGTGACACGGAAATAGCTCGTCTTAAGCAAGAAACAGCGGCTAAGCGAAACGAGATAGCCGGTATTGAATCCCTTCTGGGCAGCATTGAAAACCAGCGGAAGCGCCTCGAGAAGGAGATGAACGATAGAGGGCCCGTACCCGGCGCGGATGAGGTGTCATCCAACCTCGAGCGTTGGGGCAAACGCGTTTCGATGCTGAAGAAGGAGGTGGATGACGTAGTCAGGCAAATCTCAATGGTACCGTCCGAAGTGGTCAAACAGGCCCGCGTGGTGGGCACCACTCTTTCCAAGCTGGCGACCACCAGAGAACTCTATGAAACGCACTTTGACACGGTCATAATTGACGAAGTGAGCATGATCCCCCAACCGTACCTTTGGTTCTGCTCCGGCCTAGCGGATAGGCGGGTTGTGCTCCTGGGTGATTTCCGGCAGCTTCCGCCCATCTGTGTCGCCGAAACACCCGCTGCCCGTACCAGGATAGCGCGAAGCATTTTCGAAGAAGCCGGAATCCTGGATCCCGCCGGGAAAGTCGTAGAGGGTGACGGGAGGCTCTGTAAACTCCGGAAGCAGTACCGCATGCACGAGGACATAGGTGAGTTGGCCAACGTCCTCGTCTACGCAAGAGACGGAAACAGCCTCGAGCATTTAGCCGGCCCTGACCAGACGGAAAGAGGCAGTCTTGCCGACCCGTGCAGCGGTAGACCACTTGTGCTGTGCGACACATCCTCAGTGGATCCGTGGTGCGCCAGGCAGTCCGTCGGGTACTCCAGGTACAACTTGTACACGGCCGCGCTCGCCGTCCGGATGGCAAGGACCGTCGTTCGAGGCGACGGGGGTATCGAAGTCGGAGTGATATCCCCTTACGCTGCGCAGGCGAGATTGATACGGGAGCTCGTCGAAGCAGAAGGTCTCGGCAAACAGGTCAAGGTGGCCACGGTACACCGGTTTCAGGGAAACGAGAAAGACGTCATCATCATCGACCTCGTGGACGGAAAGCCGTTCGAGCCCGGAAAGCTGCTTGTGGAGTCGCAGGCTTCGTGCCTCCTCAACGTGAGCATCACCCGGGCAAAAGGTAAGGTGATAGTCATCAGCAACGTGGCGTACTTTGCCGAGAAGCTCGGGGAAGGGCCCCTTCTTACCCTTCACGAGTACCTTCTCGACCGCGCGGAGCAAATCGACGCCAGGATCATCCTGTCGGGGTACGGAGACCCGGATGTCACCGGTGCCGAGCTCGCCATGAGCCTGGGTCGCCAGGTCGAGGAGGTGAAGTCCTTCTCCGGGCACAATGAGTCATCCTTCTACCCGGTGTTCCTGAGAGACGTCAGCGATGCAAAGAAAGAGGTGATCATCTTCAGTCCCTTCGTCGAGCGGCTGCGGACTTCCCAAGTCGTCCCTGCTCTCAGGTCCGCCGTCGAACGCGGTGTAACCGTGCGTGTTTTCACCCGACGGTACCGCACAGGCACCGTTGGGGCTGCCCTTCTGGACGAACTTTCCGGGCTCGACATCCAGGTCGTACGAACCAGTTCCCTGCACGAGAAGCTGGCGCTCATAGACGAACGAATTCTCTGGGCCGGCAGTTTGAACATCCTGTCGCGCCGCCAAACGACGGAGGTAATGGTGAGGATAGACAACCCCGACATCGCATCCTTACTGATGCAGTATACCAACGCTGCGCACAAGATACGGCGGATGGAAGACAGGTCCAGGCGGGAAACGCTCCTGGAATTGATCGAAGAGGTACTGCGGGCCAGGAGAGAGCCCCCTTCGTGCCCGAAGTGCGGTACCACGATGCGGCTCAGGGTAGGACGGTACGGATTTTTCTGGGGCTGCCCCAACTAGCCCAGGGACACGAACACGGTTAATATTGCGCCCGGAATCATCGGGGAGATAATCGAAGAATTGGAGATACCCTGCCCGACCGAAGGATGTGAAGGCTATATGAGGCTCAGGCGGAGCAAGACCGGAGTCTTTCTCGCGTGCAGCAGGTACCCGGATTGTCGAGCGACAATATCTCTGAGTTAGTCCCGGCGGCATGCAAGGTATTGCCCGATGTATCCGAAGTTCAAGAGATACCGCAACCCAAGCCAGCTGCCCCAAGCGGATCTTCCGGAACATGCGATGAAATTCTCGGAACCCGGGAACTTCTTCCAACTCACCGTCGCTTCGCTGTTGGTGCTCGGGCTGCTGCCGCTCCTGTGGCTCATCGTGCCGGCTGAGGTCACGTGGCTCTCCCGCTTCCTCTTCGCATTCGCCACCTTCGGGCTCCTCTACGGAGCCGGAGACTACGTCAACGCTTTCAACGCCGCGGTGCAGATCCCGAAGAACGCGGCGACCTGTATGTCGGGGTTTCATTCGTACTGGCGTACTGGAACATCCCTGAGACTCCCGGAGACAAAAGCCCCGGGGGAAGTCACCCTGGGTTACAATTGAAGCCGCACCTAACGTATCAGGTGTAACCAGTCCCTCCAAAGGAAGTGAAACCTTCCGATGAGAAGCGACAAACGCCCCATGGCCGCATTTCCGAAGGACGCTCCGAACGTCACCATCATCAACCACCGGCCCACGGTAGAAATCCAGGAGCAACTACGGCGCTGTTTGAAGGTAAAGAAAGAGTACCAAACGGTGCTTATAACTACAGTCTTACCCCTGCGGGCGACACAAGAGCCTCTTCCCGCACCGCGTACACCGCAAGCGCAATGGCATCCAACTGGGATAGACCCAGTGTCCATCCAAAAATGCGTCTAAGACTCGCCTTTTCGACGCAGTCCCGTGCCTATGCAGGACCCTGCTCCCAGACCGTGGGCATTCTCGGGGCGGAATCACCTTCACCTGTAATTCGATCCTTTCCTACCGGTACCAGCAGACTCAAATCCCGGTTGATGAAGGAGAGAACCAATGATACCTTTTTCCAGGGGGCACTCCTTTCGTGTTTTGCTTACTCAGAAACCACAATTGGATGTGCCCCCACCACTTCCTACCTCTCCCCAGCGCGATCTATGGCTTCCACTGGGATATCCTACAGTTTCTAATCTGGAACCAGTGAAAGCTTGACAGCTAATGGGATCGCACCCCATAATACTGGAGAATACTGTCAGTAGAAGGAGGATAGACCATGTGGAGAAAGATAACGGTGTTGGCCGTGGTTGTCTCTCTAATAGTGTTTATTGTACCGACGGGTGGCTATGCAGCTCCGGACAGGAAGGTGTCTGAAACGGTATTGGACGACGATGAGTATTTACGTGCACGGGCTGACTTTGAAAGAAAAGTTGAGGCTGCTGGCGGAAGGGCTTTTGATAGCAAGGAAAAGCTTTGGCAATGGATAGTACGTCAGGGGTTAGCCGAGATGCTTGGCCGTCAATTCGACAAGTTGCCGGAGGCTGACTTATATTTAGCGTTCCGACTCGTTTTGTCGAGAGCGTCGATCCACGTTTGGTCAGGGACCCTGTGGCACCATACCAGCTACAACCAAGTAAATGGTGCCAGTACTGCATGGCTTTTGTCATCTTTGTAGCCTATGCGATTCTTGGGGGAATAGTATACGACGTTTTTAAACTGTCCATTATGTGGGTTTACGATGAGCTTTGCGAACAATGCTCCGGGGTCATTTACACGGAAACGACAACTCACACGTGGTTGTGTCCCGACTGCGGAAAGCAGGGCCAACCAGAAGTGTGGCAAGCAAACGACAATTATGTAGTCATTTACTGCCACAGGTGCTATGGGACGTACTACGACTATAACCCGTATTGATAGAACCGAAGGAGGGTTCCAGAGTGACGGTGTGTAGACCCCGCGGGCTGTGGATGCTAGTACCAGTTCTACTGGCGCTTCCGATTGGCGTTTCCTACGCTCTTGTGCGTTCCGACCCCCTCACTGCCGAGTTTTGGTGCCGGGTGGTTGCGGTGGTTCTCCCTGGTATGGTCTATTTTGTGTACAACCTCCGTCGTGGCTACCTTATCATGCCCAAGGAAGCGCCGAAATCCTTATGGCTATGGGGTGTTACGGCGGTCGTAATGTGGGCCCTTATGTGCTTCTGGATCGATCGCGTCATGCTCCGGCAGTAATGGGTTACGTATCCGGTCGGTTCAGCCAGAGTAGCTACCACGTCATCTTCGAGAAACCGTGTCACTTTGCACATTAATCTTCCGGGTTTAGCAGTTTCCTCTGTCACATTACTCTAGAATCTTGCCAATCCCTCCTCCGAGGAAAGTGCTAATCTCTTTTCAGTTTCCTATGGGAGGAGGACAGCTTTGCAAATTGTCTGGAAGGCACCGGTCTCGCTCGAGGAATATGTCGCCCTGGGAAAGGAAGTCGAGTTTCCGGTTCCAAAAGAGTGTCCTGTCTGCAGGAGGAAAGTGAATCTAAAGCGCCATGGGTGGTACCTAAGGTACGCAGTGAGAGAGGACCTCGAAGTACAGGTCTGGATTCCGAGGGAGGACCCAAAGTTAAAAGCCATGAAACTCCGGGAGATGGTGGGGAACTTCCCTGCTGAGGAATTCTCTCTCCTCTTCCATCAGCGCTTTGACCGCAGTTTCATGGCAATTTGATTTTACCCGTACCCGGTCTCTCGCACAATGCCGCCCGCGACCACACAACTTTTGCGTGGCGGCGACTTCAGGACCCGAACTACGCTCATCGTGTATGCACGGAAGCATCCGCGACCTAAAGAAAACGGTTCTGAAGGGAGAGAGACGGTCATGGACGAGAAGGACCGGGAGGCGATCGCCCTCTTCCGGTACGGTCTCATTGCCCCCGTTCTCGAGGGCACCGTGGAGGACAGGGTAAAGTACATCGCCGAGACCGCAGCCAGAATCCACAACGTACCATACTACGGACCGACCGAGTACAGTCCCAAGACCATCGCCTCGTGGATCTCCAGGTACACGCGAGAAGGAGTGGAGCAGGGAATCCTCAAGGCGGAGGAAGTCTCCTACTCGAGCCTTTACCGGTTCCTCAGGACTCTGGGGCTCGCGGGTCCAAAGCAGAGAAAGGAGCCGCCATGGAACTCTGCAGTCTTCAGCACCCTGAGAACTGCGCGCCTTATCAGCGTTACCGTGTCTTGCCTCGCGCAAGCCCCGCGCATCAGAAAAGAATCCACAACCAGCGATACTTCTTCCGAGATAACTCCTTCCGCCTTACCAAGCATCACCACTTTCTTGAGCAGCTCTTCCGCCTTCCCCGACAAGAACAACTTGTGCCTGTGCCTGCACAGCGTGGACGCGTCCAGAGGAGGATCACTCCTTCTCATCCCAAGCGCCAGTTTCACCCTGTCGTCATAGGCACTTTCCTCTTCAAGTTCCCTGTCCGGGTAACCTTTCTCAAACTGGACCAGTATACCCCTAACGACTCTCGCCGGACTCACCGAAGGCCTCCCTACATCGTCGAAAAGGTCGCGGAAATCTTCGTCCCGTATGTGCTCGTCTGCCCACAATTTGAACTTCCACCAAAAACTATCCCGCGGAATCCGTTCTCGCCATCCTGTCGAATCCTCAAAGTCCAGCTGAGAGTCGCTCCGTCCCATCATGTGGAATCTCCTCCTCTGCCAAAAACCCTGCTACATGATATTCTAGCTGTACGATCCGATCTCTTCCAGTACCCCAAGATGGAAAAACCGCCGAAACCCACTACAATCCTCCCTTTTTGAAGCGGTTACCTAGCGACCCAACCTGACCGAACCAATCACCTTCGATCCACCCCTTACGAGGTCGGGACTATTTGACGCTACTACAATAACGATGCCGGGTGAAGTGCGCGGTGTAAGCGTGACCA
>DYEP01000135.1 GCA_020725675.1 Symbiobacterium sp.
ACATTTGCAACCGCCATTCATCCCCCGACTAAAGTCAGCGGCATTCTGGCGAATGATTCGTAAAGGATACCTGTAGCGCAAGGAGGGAAAATAAGACCTGTCCGCAAGAGCAGGCGTCTCTCGATGAGGTGCTGAGAACAGGATTTCACCAGAAGGCGCCGGGCTTGTCCCGGCGGAGGTTCACACAGAAATCGATTTCCACCTGCCTGTCTGGAACCACGAAACCAGGACTAGGGCCTGAAATGCCCAGTCGAGGATGATCGGTGCCCATGCACCGGTGAGCCCGTAAGACTGAATGAGCAGCAGCGCGCCTCCTACGCGCAACACCCATGAAGAGAAAGCGGTCACTGCGAATACTCTCAAAGTGTCTCCTGCGCCCCGTAGTGCCCCAGCAATAACATGGGCTAATGCAGTGAAAACCTGGGACAGAGCCACGAGCCGGATCAGGCTGCTTCCTGGTTCCGCAACGGACAGGTCATCTGTGAATAACCTGACAAACAACCCGGGAAACAAAAAGAAAAGCATACCCATGCTACCCATGAACGCCGCGCTGATCTTGGCTGATTCCCAGGCGCTTTTCTCTGCCATGTCCGGCCTCCTGGCCCCTATACTTTGTCCAACGAGGGTCGATGCTGCAACGGTGAAACCCAGCGCCGGCATGAACGATAGCTGTTCTACACTCCCCGCGACCGTCGCTGAGGCTACAGCAAGCATGCCTAGTTCGGCAACGATACGGGTGTGTACCATGAATGCCAATGACATGGATATTCTTTCCATAGCAGCTGGAATACCGATTCGAAAGAGGCGTTGCACCACCGCCAGATCGAGGGTACTCATGTCTGACAACTTGAGTCGGAGCCTGCCTCTGTCCGAGCACACCAGTATCCAAAACAGAGCAGCAGCAGCCAGGATTCGAGCAAAACTGGTGGCGATGGCCGCACCGAACACGCCCATGGCAGGGAACCCCAGGTGGCCGAAAATCAGCACGTAGTTGCCGGCCACGTTTACGATGTTGGCCACCAGCTGCACTTTCATAGGCGTATGGGGGTCTCCTGCTCCCCTGTAGGCCATAGTAAGCACGTTACCTACCAACATGAACAAAAGACCTGGCGCAAGACCCCTGATATATACGGTGCCCAGTGGCACCACTTCGCCCCTGCCTCCCATGAATATCATAAGCGGCCTCGCAAAGACGAACGCAGCCGTAGCAAGGGCGCCTGCCACTGCCAGGGAGGCCAGCAGCGATTGTCCGGCAAGGTGACCGGCTTCCTTGCTGTCCTTGGCTCCTACAGCTCTGGATACAAGCGCAATGGTCCCGGTTCCGAGGCCTATAAAGATGGCTTGTGCCACAAAGAGTGGGCGGAAACTAAGACCGACAGATGCGATAGCCACGGCACCCAATCTTCCCACCATTGCCATATCCACCATCTGTGTAAGCGTCTGAAGCGCCATCTCCGTCGCTACCGGCCACGCAAGTTGCAGCACGCGTTTTCTAATAGCTACTCTGCTTTCGGGTCTGTCCTGTTGCTGGTTCAAAGCTATCCCTTTCCTTTCGAACTTTGCGTCCATTTATTATTTGTGATAGAATTCATCATAGTTTCCAAAGAACACCTGTGAGGTGAACCTTGTGCAAGTTGAATACGGGAGACCAGCGCAAAAGAGACTGGTTTCCGCTGCGTTCATTCTTTCATCGGCCATTCCGTTGGCAGCTGCTCTGGTTGTTAACATCTACAGGCTCTGGCTGCGCTGATGCCAGGTTGCCTGTACCTGCGTGACCTCTTTATCCTTCTCTATTTTGTGCCTGGTTCCTGCAACGAACCAGTTGCTCGCGATCTGGCGCAAGCTCACGCTTGTCATTAAAAAGGTCGCGGGAGGGGATATTGCAAATGGGAGTGATGCAGATGCAGCAGAGCAGCCAATCCTGGCTCAAGCAGGCAAAGGCGGACCTTGAGACAGCCAGGGTGGATATGGAAGCCAAAAGGCACTATGCCTCTGTGTTCTTCAGCCAGCAAGCAGTAGAAAAGTCCCTGAAGGCCGCGTATATCAGCCTAAAACACAAAGACCCTCCAAAGACCCACGACCTGGACAGGTTGGCGGAGATGATCGGCAAAGATCAAGATTTCCAGCGCTCAGTTGGGATTCTGAATGAGGAGGAATCCACGACCCGTTATCCTGATGCAACGGGCGGCATACCGGCGGAGCAATTCACCCAAGAGGACGCCGAGAGATATCTCAAGAAAGCCAGTGATATAGTATCACAGGTAGAGGAGTGGGTCCTGGACAACAAGTGAGCTGATATTGCCTCGGGGTACCGCCAAACAGTAAAGCCTGCATTCATCCACGACCGGTACAATTCAGTCGCTTCAGTTCATGAAGGCTCGGGGCGTGAAAGAGCGCCCCGAGCCTGGGGTGCTTGAGTCAGGATGTTTTTCCCGAAGGGTTACTAAAGTGCGGGTACGTCGGCTGCGGCGGGCCGAAATACTGACCTGGACTACTCAGATCGAAGTACAGCCGGGCCTGTGAATCAACTCCGAAGTCTCTTTGAGATCCCTGTTCTCCGATACGGTTTAGCGCTTCCCTAAACAGAGCATTGTGCGCTTCCTCTCTGTTCAGCAGGAAATCGATGGTCTCCCTTACCTTCCGGTCTTCGATCTGCCTGTAAAGATATTCGTACACTACCTTTGCTCGTTGCTCGGCTGCAATGTTGGAAAGTAGGTCTGCGGCCAGGTCACCGGTAACACTAATGTATGCGGCAGTCCAAGGGAATCCAGAAGCGTCGGTGAGCACAGGCGCCAGGCCGCTTAACACGTGCGCTTGAATGCTACCGCCCTGCATCGGCCGGTAATCTACCTCGTGCCCATTGAGCAAGTTGACCGTATGGGCTACCATTTCCATGTGACTTAGTTCCTCAGCTCCGATATCAAGGAACAGGTCCCTGATGGCAGGATCTCGCACCCTGAAACTCTGAGCTATGTACTGGAGACCTGCCTTCAGTTCTCCGTTAGAACCGCCCAGTTGTTCCTGGAGCATGACCGCATACTGCGGGTTTACCCTCTCAATGCCCACTTCATGAAGCAGTTGCTTGTCGTGTCTGAACACATTAACGCCTCCCTTGCATCTGGTATCACGCTTAGTGTTACCGAAACCCCGTGCATGATTCAGTAGTGGCAAAAAGGAGCCATGCGGAGACTCACGTCCGTACCGACTTCGTCTTACGCCGGGCTGTTTGATGGTAACACCTGGCTTTGGGTGAGCAGGGAGAACTCGTGCGGTCGGGAACTGGCCTGTTCCCCGGTGGAAAGAAGAATGGGGCGCCAAAGACTTCTGGTACGTGCCGTCTTCGGTGCCAGCGATTGGGCACGGGTGTGAATGAAAGCCACTGGACTTGCGTCGGCTGCGGCGCGGCAGGAATCTCCTGTTTGCCGTCGAATGTTCGTTCAAAGGGTTCATGTCATTGGCCGTAAAGGAGTGGGATTATGTTCGGGATAGGCACATCCGAACTTATCATGATACTGATCGTCGCGCTTATAGTATTCGGCCCGGGTAAACTACCTCAGGTCGGAAATGCGATGGGGAGGGCGCTTGCCGAGTTTCGCAAGGCATCGCGTGAGATACAGGAAGAGATGAGCCGGATCAGCGAGACGGAAGTATCAAGACCGGAAGGAAGAAAGACGGAGGACTGAGAATACTGATTAACAAGACCGCCGGCGGGCGGTTTTTTATTGTACAAAGAGGAAACTCGACTCTTGCAGCGAATTATCGAAGTCATGATTTGATTAGAATGGTGAAGGTGACGTATATGATAGGAACTCTTGTCAATTCAGCCAGCATCGTCGTGGGAGGCATAACCGGCCTTGTCCTCACTCGCGGCATCCCCCAAGGTATGAAGTCTGTCATCATGCAGGCGCTGGCATTATCGGTTGTCCTGATCGGGATCAGCAAGGCCATTGCCACCAACGAAATATTGCTTGTTATTCTCAGCTTGGTCATCGGTAGTGCACTTGGCGAAAGCCTGAGTATCGAGGCAAGGCTTGATGCCCTGGGCAGGCGGCTCGAATGCCTGGTGGGTTCAAAGGGAGGCCGCGTGGCCGAGGCATTCGTCTCTACCAGCCTCATCTACTGCGTCGGTGCCATGGCCATCGTTGGCTCCATAGAAGATGGACTGCTCGGGCAACCACACACCTTGTTTGCCAAATCCATCCTTGATGGCGTTTCGGCCATCATCTTCTCTGCCACAATGGGAGTTGGCGTGATCTTTTCAGCAGCAGCTGTACTCTTGTACCAGGGCAGTATATCTCTTCTTTCCTCTTTCGTCCGACCTCTTCTTACTGATAATGTCATAACGGAGCTGAACGCAGTGGGCGGCCTCTTGATCTTTGCGATCGGTCTTAACCTGCTTGAAATCAAGAAATTGAAGGTGGGCAATATGCTGCCTTCGCTGCTCATTATTGTCGTGCTTGTACTCGTTTCCTCATTCGTCCGAAGCGGCTGATAAAAACTCAACATCCGGCATGTTCTCACCCGGGGGATGCCCGGGTGCGCTAGTTCCTCCATCGAGTCTCAGCTTGGACGTACTAATTCTCCTCGATACTGATGAAAGAAATTCGTACAGGATGTTTGCGCCAAGGAGCGCGGTGATGTCGGCGGGATCGTACTGTGGCAGTATTTCTACGAGATCGTAGGCCACCACGTTCAGATCCCATAGCGCACGCAACAGCTTCAGGGTCTCGTATGAATTAAACCCGCCCACTTCCGGGGTACCCGTACCTGGTGCGTAAGCGGGGTCCACGAAATCTATGTCAAAACTTAGGAACACTTTGCTGTGGCCTACCCTTGATCGGATTCGCCGGACGGCCTCGCCAATTCCCATCTCGTGGAGTTCGTCGCCCGTGATAGTAGAAAACCCGAGTTCTTTCGGCCCTTCTATGTCGTACAGCTCCTCGACCGAGCCGCGAAGACCCACCTGGATGGAGCGGGACGTATCTACCAACCCTTCTTCTACAGCCCGGGCAAAAGGTGAACCGTGAAAGTGGGGCATGCCGAAGTAATGCTTCCAGGTATCAGGATGGGAATCAAAGTGGACGAGCGCAAGCGGACCGTGAGTTGCCACGGCGGCGCGGAGCTCGGGCAAAGTAACGGAGTGATCCCCGCCGACCATCAGGGGTACCGCGCCCGAATCGAAGATGGGGCGCAGGGCGCTTTGGATCCTGTTGTAGGATTCATCAATGTAACCGGGCACCACAGGGACGTCGCCCAAGTCCGCTGCACGGCAATTTTCAAACACAAAGAACTTCCAGAACGGGTGAAACGGGCGCAGGAGTGCCGACATCTGACGAACTGCCCTGGGCGCAAAGCGGGCGCCCACCCGGTACGTCGAACCGGTGTCGAAGGGCACGCCCACTATAACGACATCTGCAGCTGATGCGTCATGCGTGTGGGGCAATCTCATGAAAGTGCCTATACCACTGAACCTTGGTGTTTCTTCAGGACTTTCCGGGGTGTATCGCATGGTGGAATATCCTCCTTTATATTTTGCACAGTTCTACTTGGCTCGCTGTGCTTCCTGCCTGACCTCGCGTGCCACCTCGGCAAGCACCGGTGCGATCAGACGGGCGGTCTTTACGCACTCCTCAAGACGGGTGTTCACCCCACCAATTTCCATCAAGAAGGCACGAGGGTGGAGGTGTTGGTTGAACCGGGCATCCAATACCCGGACGCCTTTTGAGAGTCCCGGATAATACGCGTTGATGCGGTCCGATACTCTTTCTGCGAAGGCCAGGTTTTTCTGCCAACTGGGATTGTCATCGCCTATGATCAGGAGCACTCGGGGCAGGTTCTCTCCCTGGACGGTGGCGTAATGGCTGGAAGCGTCCCTGTGAAGGTCGATCACCATTGCTGCATCGGGGTAAAGCTGCAGCATGCCCCAGAGAGTGACGAGAGAGCGAGCGTAGGCGGATTCCCGACCGGCACGTGTACCGAGGTCGTGAAACTGTATGTTGTGGTATACACGGACGCCTTGTTGCGTGAGGGAGTCGGCCAGTTCCCTTCCAACCTTGGTCACGTTCAAGTTGGGGTCCAGGGAGAATCCGTACTCGTTGGGGTCCTTGGACTCCCTTTCGGTTGGATCCGGGTAGAGATCAGGGAGGAAAGACTCGGACGTGTGCGAATGGTAAAGGATCACAGTGGGCGCGTCGCTGGCGGTGGAAGCACCTGCGAGTACTAGCCCCCAGAGGAAACATGCAAGAATCAAGAGCCCGAAGTGCCCACCCTTCACTTGGACCGAATCTCCCGAAGAATCTGACTGAACCGCTCCATGTTGGGGTCCCAGTAATGCTTAACAGGTCTTCCCGGCACTGTGTAAAAAGCAATGGCGCTCGAATCAATGTCATGGAAACTCCTGTACAGCTGCAGGATCTCAGCAGGAGTGAGGTCGGTCTTGACGACCTCGGGGGTCTTAAGAAACGCCCTGTATAGATTGAAGAAGCCTCCTTGTTTGATACTCTCGTACAGAGCGAGCAGGAACTTTTGCTGGCGGGCGATTCTGCCGATATCTGCTCGGTGATCACCATACCTGTGCCTCACGTAACGCACTGCGCTCTTCCCATCGAGCTTGTGTATCCCGGGCTCGAGCCAGACCCCGCCCCCGGGCTGCAGCAAGGGTGTATCGTTATGTATTGTAACGCCTCCCAGGGCATCAACCAGGAAAGCAAATCCGGCAAAGTCAATAATGGCAAATCGGTCAGGGGTTACTCCGGTCAACCGTGACACGCACTGTTTCAGCAGAACGATACCGCCGTTCATGAATGAGTGGTTGATCTTATCGATGCCTCTGCCGGGTATGTCTACCAGGGTATCTCTGGGGATGGAAAGCAACGACACTGCTTGCGCTTTCGTATGCAGGAAAGCGAGGATGATTGTATCCGAGCGGGACCTCACATCTTCGGGGCGAAGCTGCCTGAACGGGTCACGAAATCCCATATGCTCGAGGGGGTTGTAATCGGTGCCTACAAGCAGAATGACAATGGGGTCTTTTTCTATCAATGAAGGAGACCTGGCCTCTGCCCGGCCACCAAGGATCCGCAGGGATATGCCATACAGCGTCAGCACAAACATTATGATTATGTTCAAGACGAGAAGAAACAAAAGGGACTTAAAACGCCGCACTTTCGTATCTCCTTATTGGTCTTTCTGCTCAAAGTATATTGGACAGCACAGTCTTTTATTATCTAAATCAGGACAAATCGCGTGGATCGTACGGTGGACCGGTATTTCCAGCTGCTACGGCACAGACACACTTGCGTTAAGTGCATGAGCATGGTGTACATCTTTGCATGTTGTTCTTGAGCCAAGAATAACCATGAGTAAGCCGGGTCTTACCCGGCGAGGGAAATGATGCAAGCACCGGGGGTGTCTTTGATGCGCTGGATAAACTGGCTGGTAATAGCATTTGGGGTAGGGATTTGTCTTCGGGCCGTTATATGCTACACGTACGGTGTCCACCTGTGGCCGGCAGACCTTTCATTTGCGTATGCCGTTTTGCTAATGGGCGGTTACCTTTCCGGCATGAGTCAGCAAGAGCGTCACCCTGAGAAAAAACAGCCTGGGCAGCAATTTGAAGCCATGTTGCTACCTTCCAAAAAACGGTGGCCAAGGTTGATCGTACCGGTGTTGCTCTGGCTTTTGGAACCTTTGCGCCTGGCGCTTGCTGTGCCTGGCCCCGGTATTGCTCTGGTGATCGCTTCGTTCGTCGGATGTTTCTGGCTTGCCAGGGTGGTGGGAGCAAGTGTGAAGTTAGTCTGAATGAGCGCCGGACCGTAGCAACAATGCCTTATGATGGTCATTGTTCATCAATTGTCCTCAGACTGAGCGCAACAAGGGCAAAGCTGTGACCAGCTCTAGACCGGCTTTGTTACATGCCTGCTTATCCCTCCCAAAAAGGTTTACTTCACTTTTCAGATTATGTATAATACAGTTATGCTGGGAAAATTCTTTAGACATCAAAAGAGCATAATAGTGCCAGTTGTGTTTGCTGCGGTGTTTGTATTTCTTATCGGTCTTGGGCTACCTTCGGCGTACGGAGAAGTCGCCAAAGATGTCCGTTACTTTTCGCTCGATCTGCTGATGAACACGGATATTCCGGTACAACCAGTGGATTATGCTGCACTCTCACCACCACCCGCCGAGCGACCGCTCATGTTGCCGAGCCGCGGTTCATCTTACGAGAGACCTGCGGTGACCAGCTCCCCTGACCGCTCTGGAGAGGACAAGCCTCCCGAGAAAGAAGGACGGGCGCTGTCCGTTGAACCTGTAGTAAGGGTTCATTTTCACGATACTGGAAAGGTCGTCCGGATGCCACTTGAGCAATACCTCGAAGGAGTGGTTGCCGGGGAAACGCCGGCTGGCTGGAACGTGCAGGCGCTTGCTGCACAGGCGGTCGCTGCACGCACCTTCACACTGAAACGAGTTCAGGCGCCTGACCATTATATCAAACAGACGTGTGGCGCCGACGTATGTACGTCGCCTCAGTTGTTCCAGGCTTACAACGCAAAGGCCGTTGATGACAACGTGAGAAAAGCAGTGGCTGCTACTCGCGGGATGGTGCTGACGTACTCAGGAGAACTTGCATCCACGTATTTCCATTCAAATTCAGGGGGTATCACTGCATCAGTGGAGGAGGCATTCCCCGGGGCTGCCAAGGATCTGCTGCCATACCTTGTACCAGTAGAATCACCGGGCCAGTCTATCGCTCCCGCTTACGCCAGGGAGTGGGTACTCGAACTCAGCGCGTCTGAGCTCCGGAGAGCGGCGGGTATGGGCGCAGGATCCGTTACCAGCCTTAAGGTGGAGTCGCGCGGTCCATCGGGACGAGTACTAACCCTTCTGATCAACGGAAAATCTGTATCCGCTGTGGATCTCAGAAAGAAACTGGGGTCCACGAGATTAAAATCACTGCTGATTAACCAGATCAGCCTGAAAGGTAACACCGTACGCATTGAAGGGGTCGGTTGGGGGCACGGAGTGGGACTTGACCAGTGGGGTGCGGAAGCAATGGCACGCCAGGGTGCAACGTTTCAGGATATACTGAAACACTACTTCCCAGGCACGACACTGGAAAAACGATGGAATTGAATGGTATGCAACTAAGAAAGTGAATATGCGTGAGAACGAGTGAAACAGGCCGCGATAAGTACAGTTAGCGGCCTGTTTCTTGTTGTGAACATAATGCACATGGCAGCTGTATTATGTTACAATCCACGAAGTGAAAGGGAGGTGTTTTTGGATGAAGAGAATAGTGTTTGTTGTAGCAGTGGTATCCTTGCTAATATTTGAAACAGTGGTACCTGCGCACGCCTCGTCGCTATTTCAGTGGAGCCGGTCGCGCAATTCGGTCTTCATCCTGAAACCAGGCCCTAATCTGTTTACCTTCACATTCGAGCAACCAGATATTGAGATGGAAAGAGAATTGCGAGGGCCTGTCAATCCGGTTCTAGTGGGAAAGAAGATAGTCATAGACCCGGGCCACGGAGGCGCTAATCCAGGCGCATTAGGACCTGGCGGCACAACCGAAGCAGACAACGTTCTGGCGAAATCACTGATTTTGGCTGAGATGCTTCGTGCTGACGGCGCTGAGGTGATAATGACGCGTGAAGACGCTGGCGATGTGCCTGGGCCACGCAGCGTGCATCAGCTGGAGAGACGAGTGCGTATCGCAAGAAATAGCGGCGCGGATATCTTTGTAAGCATACACAATAACACACACAGAGACAGAAGGATCAAAGGCACACTTACGTTCTATTATAGTCCGGCAGGACAGAGCAAACTGCTCGCCGAGGCCATACAAGAGGAGCTTTCAAGCCGCCTTGGCTCGAAAGACCTGGGGACTTTAAGACGTGCTTTCTACGTATTGCGAAATACAAGCATGCCCTCTGTCCTCGTCGAGGTGGGATTTTTGACTAATCCCGAGGAAGGACCAAAGCTTGCTGACCCTGTCTACCAAAGGCAGGCGGCTGAGGGCGTGTACAAGGGTATAATCAGCTATTTCGAAGCGGAAACCAGAGAGTAATGCCGCTCTGAGCAGAGGCTGCCAGCACACGGGCAGCCTCTTTTGCACTGATATCAGGCGGAAGTGAATACGCTTCCAGCAGCATCGCGAGGTTTACTCCCGCCACGACCGGGCACATATTCAATCTGCAGGCGATGTTCCATGGCGTACCGTGAGCCAGGTCCACGAGGACCAGATGCTCATGGGCATCCGCTGCCAAAGCGTCACGAAGCTCTTGCTCAAAATGCGAAACATCATCATAGAGACACACCGGCCACAGCTTAAGTCCAGACCCAGCGATCCGGACTGCTGTTTGCACCAGCGCCTGTGCCAGATCCCCATGTGTTGCCACACATATCTCCAACATGCGCATTTGCTCCTTTATACACTGTGTTCGACTCCTATGAGAGTATTCCTGCTTCTGCATGGATTACCAAGCGGGGTGACCCCGGGCACCAATCCCAAGTGGATATGGCCAATCTGCCGACAGATCGGTCCAAAGAAATAGTTGACACTGTATGTGAAGAGCTGGTAGTATTTCCATGGAGTTGTAACGTAAAGAGGGGGGGCGGGACGGACATGATCCCAGCAGCGGTTGTTTTCAGAGAGTCACATGGCTTCGTCTGCCCACGTAACATGTCACTTAAGTGATGTCATCATGCGGAACGTTACGCCATGGGTAGACAGCCTGTGGCGTTTTGTTTTGTCTTGAAGTTGGGCCAAGGAGGAGCGTTGCATGAGTCAGGCCATAATCACAGAGCAGCTCAGAAGGGAGTTCCGGGTCGACAAGGAAGGCAAGCGGCGTGAGACCTTCGTTGCGCTGGATGGCGTGAATCTCGAAGTCAACAGAGGGGAGATCTTCGGGCTACTCGGTCCAAACGGCGCGGGGAAGACCACACTCATCAAGATCCTGTCCACCCTTCTCTCACCAACCTCAGGCCGTGCGGTCGTGGGCGGGTTTGACGTGACTTCTGACCCTTATTCGGTCAGACGAATTATCAATATGGTCTCCGGTGGAGAGCATTCGGGCTACGGAATCCTGACCGTGCGTGAGAACCTCTGGCTGTTCTCGCAGCTTTACGGCATTCCGAACAAGATCGCATTAGAGCGAATAGACCGCCTTATGGATATCGTAGGACTCTCAGATAGGGCGAGAACGAAAGTGCACAAGCTGTCTACCGGTCAGCGGCAAAAGATGAATTTTATCAGGGGCTTCATAAGCGATCCGGAAATTTTGTTTCTGGACGAGCCGACGTTGGGGCTGGATGTGGAAACATCGCGCGTGATCCGAAGGTATATAAGGGAATGGGTTGACGACAGGCCGGACAGGACGGTGCTGCTAACCACGCACTACATGGCGGAAGCGGACCAGCTGTGTGACCGGCTTGCCATAGTGAACCAGGGGAAGATTCTCGCCTGCGACACACCATCGGCGTTGAAGCGAAGAGTAGGGCAGGACTCGGTGCTGGAGATCGAAATATCGGCTCAAGCCGGCCAGCTGCAGCCTCTTGCAGAGCTCTCTGCCCAGCGTGGTGTGAGGCGGGTGGCCATCAGTTCCAACGGGGGCGGTACTCTGACGCACAGACTCAGTGTAATCGTAGATGGTGACGGTGCCATTCCCGAGGTGCTTCAGTTCCTCGCACAGCGCGGTGCAATAGTGACTGGTTTCAAGAAGACCGAACCCACACTAGAAGACGTATTCTTAGAATTGGTCGGGAGGAGACTTACCGGTGAAAACGGATCTCAAGTGGCATCTAAGGGTTAATGTGAAGGCGGCCATAGCACGCGCGTACGTCAGAGTGGTGGGGACGAACAGAGAGTTCTCTTGGATCTTCTTCGATACGCTGCTCCCGCTGCTTGGAACCGCGGCATACGTTTACGTGTATAGGGCGATGGATGCGCCGGAGGAGTATGTTGGATTTGTGTTATTGGGCGGAGCGATGACCGCTTACTGGATGAATGTACTGTGGAATATGGCATCCAATTTCTATTTTGAACGACAGGGCTGGAACCTGGAACTGTACTTCATCGCGCCCATATCCCGTATGGCTATACTGGCAGGCATGGCCATCGGCGGGATGTTTATGACAACTATCAGGGCTGGCTCGCTGCTTGTACTGGGAAGCATGTTGTTTAATGTAAGATTCAATGTGTCAAGCGTACCCCTGGTAGTGCTGGCGTTTGTGCTCACCCTGGTTGCCCTGTATGGGCTCGGCATGCTGTTTAGCTCACTGTTTTTGATGTATGGTCGGGAAGCGTGGCACACCTCCAATCTGCTGCAGGAGCCTGTCTACCTCCTGTCCGGCTTTTATTTCCCCGTTCGCGCCCTGGGATTTTACATCGCGATCGCAGCCAGCATCATACCATTGACGCTAGGCATGGATGCCGTGAGACAGCTGGTGTTTTCACATCTGCATTTTAGCCTGTTTCCAGTACAGGTTGAGATTGCAGGTTTGGGCGTGCTAGGCGCAGGCCTGCTGTATGCAGCAGCGGTTGCGCTTGATCGGATGGAACGGGCAGCCAAGCAAGAGGGGAGGCTGACGCTCCGGTGGCAGTAGGCAGTAGAAGTGCGGCGGAATGCTGGCGTACCTTCAAACTTGCTGCCTGGCTTGGGTGGCAGATGGAATCCAACTGGGCGGACCCGTTTCTGTTTTCGATCTATTCAATTGTCAAGCCTGTTTCCCACTCACTGATACTTGTGGTGATGTACCTGGTGGTGAGAGGGCAGGCTGCAGGCGGCGGCCTTTTTGCACAGATGTACGTCGGTAACGCGTTCTTCTTGTACGTGGGCCAGGTACTATTCGGGCTTACGTGGGTTGTCATCGAAGACAGGGAGTTTTACCAGATGTTCAAGTACATGTATGTGTCCACTCCGAACATATACTGGTACCTGCTAGGCCGCTCTTTTGCAAAGATGGCTATTGCGACTGTGTCCGTCGTGATTGTACTCACTTTCGGGAGGGTGTTCCTTCGCCTGCCTATCCATGCATCCACGGTGGACCTGACGACGTTCTGTTTCAGTATGTTTTTCGGGATGGTGTCATGCATTGGGATGGGGATCGGCCTTGCGGGAGTGATGCTGGTCGTCGCTCGACACGGAGGCCACGCTTCCGAGGCCGTGGCAGGCGCGCTGTTTTTGCTCTCCGGGGCAGTGTTTCCCATAGATATCCTACCTCGTCTCGCACTGTACCCGGCTATTGCCCTCCCGACCACTTACTGGCTGGAGGGCGTAAGGAGGGGGCTGCTTGGAAGCGGTATGGGCCAAACAATGGCAGTGTTTTCTAATCGGGAGCTGATCGTAGTGCTGGCTATGCTCAGTTTGGTTTATCTCATACTGGGGACACTAACGTTTGTGATGTGCGAGAAGACAGCAAAAGCAAGAGGGCTCATCGACATGCATACCCATCACTAACAGGAGTTTATTCAAGCGCGGGCTACTTGTCTATCGGCTTCCGCGCTTGTTTGTTTTATTTCCTACCTTGACACTTGGGATTTCCGGGTATAAGATAGAAATGCCTAGTGATGTAGTCAGATTTAGGGGATGAGTCAGTTGAAATTGTCCACGAGGGGGAAATACGGGATAAAGGCGATGTATGAGCTGGCCATGGCGTACGGTAACCGGACGCCGGTCCCGCTGCGCGCTATCGCAGCCAAGCAGGGCTTATCTGAAAACTATCTTGAGCAGCTCATGGTGCTGTTGCGCGAAGCGGGAATGGTGAGTAGCGTGCGCGGGGCTAAGGGCGGCTATGTGCTGACAAAGCACCCCGGCCAGATCACCGTGGGAGATATTATACGTGTCATGGAGGGCGAAATCACGCCCACGGATTGTGTGGGAGAGCACGCAGAGTTTCATCACTGCGGTGAGTCGGCAGGTTGTGTTGCACGGGGTATCTGGGAAAAGGTAAAGCAGAACGTCGTTGACCTTTTGGACGGCATCTCTCTTATGGACCTATGTGAAGAAGCCAGAGGCGACTCAGAAAGGATGGTTAGACATGAGGAAGGTTTACCTGGACAATGCCGCCACAACCCCCGTCCGGCAGGAGGTCGTGGAGGTGATGGTCCGATACATGACGGAGATTTACGGTAACCCGTCCAGCGTTCATGCCTTCGGGCGCATGGCTCGTAAAGGAGTGGAGGAAGCAAGAGAGTCAGTGGCTGCGCTAATAGGTGCATCGCCCGGCGAAATTATCTTCACAAGCGGCGGAACTGAGGCGGATAACCTTGCGATAAAGGGAATTGCGGAGTCGCTGTCGCACAAGGGTAAGCATATAGTCACCTCGAAAGTAGAGCACCACGCAGTTCTGCACACATGCGAGTATCTGGAGAAAAAGGGATTTTCGGTGACGTATCTACCTGTGGACAAATACGGCTCGGTTTCCGCATCCGATGTAGAAGCGGCGCTCAGGGACGACACCATTTTGGTCTCTGTTATGATGGCTAATAACGAAGTGGGCACGATCCAGCCTATAGCAGAAATAGTGCAGGTGGCGAAGTCACGTGGAGTATTGGTGCATACCGATGCGGTGCAAGCTGTGGGCGCTGTCAGGATAGATGTAGAAGAGCTGGGCGTTGACCTTCTGTCGCTGTCCGGTCACAAGATATATGGTCCGAAGGGTGTGGGCGCTCTGTACGTGAGGAAGGGCGTAAAGATCTTGCCGGTCGCGCACGGCGGTGGGCACGAAAGGGGCAAGCGGGCCGGTACAGAGAACGTTCCCGGTATTGTGGGACTTGGAAAGGCCGCGGAGTTGGCCAAAGAAGAGATGGACTCAAGCAGTGAGAAGATCAAGCATCTTCGCGATAAGTTGATAGAGGGTATACTATCCCGTATAGAGCACTCCAGGCTAAATGGGCACCCGACCAACAGGTTGCCTAACAACGTAAATGTGAGCATTGAGTATGTTGAGGGAGAAGCCATGCTGCTCTCTTTGGATCAGCAGGGTGTCGCGGCGTCAAGCGGTTCGGCGTGCACTTCGGGGAGCCTTGAGCCATCGCACGTGTTGACCGCTATGGGATTAAGCCATGAGGTTGCTCACGGCTCACTCAGGATGACATTGGGTCGGCAAAACACGGAAGAGGATGTGGATTACGTGCTGTCGGTGCTGCCGCCCATCGTGGAGAGACTCAGGAATATGTCTCCCCTGGGAAAGAGAGGGTAATTATGTACTCGGAGAAGGTAATGGAGCATTTCACCAATCCAAGGAATGTAGGCGAGATAAAAGATCCGGACGGTATTGGACAGGTGGGAAACCCCGTATGCGGAGACCTTATGAAGATGACAATTAAGGTAGAAGACGGTCGGCTGGTGGACATCAAGTTCCAAACATTTGGCTGTGGTGCTGCCATTGCAACTTCCAGCATCGTTACAGAGATGGTGAAGGGTAAGACGTTGGAAGAGGCGTTGAAGGTGACGAACAGGACCGTGGCGGAGGCGCTGGGAGGGCTTCCCCCAGCGAAGATGCACTGCTCAAACCTGGCAGCGGATGCGCTCCACCGGGCGATAAACGATTATCTTTCAAGGAAGGGCGGGTCAGGTGACGGCCAGGACCAAAGTGCTGGTGGCCATGAGCGGGGGAGTTGACTCTTCTGTTGCTGCAGCTCTTCTGCTTGAGCAGGGATATGATGTGATTGGGGTTACCATGCAGATCTGGCCGCGCTCTGGCGAGGAGCACCGCGGAGGCTGTTGTTCGCTTGATGCAGTCGAGGATGCCCGGCGCGTGGCCGATTTGTTGGGCATCCCTTATTATGTGCTGAACATGCGCGACGTGTTTGAGGCCACTGTGATCGATTACTTTTGTAATGAGTATCTTCACGGTAGAACTCCTAATCCTTGCATTGCTTGCAACAGGCATGTGAAGTTTGACGCGCTTATGAAGAAGGCCGACGCACTGGAAGCAGACTACGTGGCGACAGGACACTATGCCAGGATTCAGCTGCTTGGTGGGCGCTGGGTGTTAAGAAAGGGTTTTGACAGGGTAAAGGACCAATCTTATGTGCTGTACCCCTTGACGCAACAGCAGATGGAAAGGGTTTTGTTCCCCCTAGGTGAGTATACCAAAGAAAAGACCAGAGAAAAGGCGAGAGTGCTTGGGCTCCGTACTGCGGAAAAACCTGAAAGCCAGGAGATCTGCTTTGTGCCTAACGATGACTACTGGGAATTCTTGAAGTCCAGAAGATCGGGTGAGATCAGAGAAGGCCCCATCCTGGATGAGCAGGGCAAGTGTTTGGGTACTCACGGCGGCGTCGCGCATTTTACCGTCGGTCAGAGACGCGGAATAGGCATTTCTTCTCCTTATCCCTTGTACGTTGTGCGGATCGAACCTGACAGGAATGCTATCGTCGTCGGACCCCGCGAGAGCTTGTACCGACGGGCGCTGATTTGCGAAGACCTGAACTGGATTTCGGTGGAGGGTATCGATGTACCAATGAGAGTCCGAGCGAAGATCAGGTATACAGCGCCGGAAGCACCCGCTGTATTGTTTCCCTGCGGGCGAGATGAGGTCCGGGTTGAGTTTGACGAGCCGCAATTCGCCATTACTCCTGGACAGGCTGCAGTGTTTTACGAGGGCGACATAGTGGTCGGAGGCGGGACTATCAGATGCTCGCTAGGCGGTCCGGCCGAGTCGCATTAATTTGGGCAAGCCTGGACACAATAAATCCAGGTAATTACGCGAGGGGGGCTTTTTGTGTTGTGCCCCGTATGTCATGGACGTTCGCTGGGCCGGGTCGGAGTGAACCTTTATTACTGTTGGGACTGCTGTGTGGAGGTAGCTCGCTCAAGCAAGGGCTATTGTATCTACGAGATTGAAGCCGACGGCACCCGCACTGCGGCACAGCCTGGCAACAATGTGCACACTGCAGAAGCGAAGGCGTAAAGAAGGGTGGTGGCAGATTGCGGAGAGCGGCAGGATTTTGGAGAGGGTTAGTTACCGGCGGTCTAATAGCGACAGCGATGGCCGTCTGGTTTCAGGGCAGAAATACAGCACAACCTACGACAGTACGAATAATCAGGCGCGGAAGGGAAATGGGAAAGAGAGCCGGAAAGATGATGAAACGAGCGAGAGATAAGATGGAGAACATGCTGGAAAGAGGGCTCAGGCATTAGTCCTCTAAGAGGGGTTGCCATCATGCTGTACCCACCCGGCAAGTTCACCATGAGAACACTTGTGAAGGCGTTGCTAATTTTCCTGGCGCTTGTCGCTTTAGTTAGGGTAAGGGGGATCTTGCCCCCCTTTTTTCTTGCGGTTGTGATCGCGTATGTGCTAAACCCCCTTGTATGCTATTTGCAGCGGAGAGGTGCGCCGCGGCCCGCTGCAATATTCATGGTTTATGCGTTAATTGCCGTCGTGCTGCTTGGAGTATTGGTCTATCTTGTGCCTGTGCTTATTTCACAACTGAACAGATTAGCAGACGCAATTCCCCAGTATACGGGACTTGTTAACGACATGGTAAGGCGTTTTCAGCGCACCTATAGGTCCACGGAGCTGCCTGATAGCGTTAGGCAGGTGGTCGACGACACCATACTCATGGCGGAAACGCGGCTCGTCGCAACCATACGGGGGGCAGTAGAATCTCTCCTGGTAGGGATGGGTCAGGTGCTTCCGCTGTTAATATCGCCTGTTCTTGCATACTACTTTCTACGTGATTCCGAACATATTCTAAGGACGTTGGAAGCAGCCATCCCGGCCGGGAGGCGAAAACTCTGGCTCGATTATTTCGCCGAGGTAGACCGCGTTCTGGCTGGATTCATTAGGGGCCAGCTAACTTTAGCCATCGTGATCGGGTCTATTACAGCACTTGCGATGTACCTCCTGGGATTGCGATACTTCTTGCTAATTGGGATTGTATCTGGGATCGGCGAACTCATACCATATTTCGGACCCATCTTCGCTGCAGTCCCAGCCGTCTTGTTCGGACTTCTCGAATCGCCCGCACTGGGGCTTAAGGTACTGGTGGTGCTAGTTGTGATCCAGCAGGCAGACGGAGCGCTCATCGCCCCAAGAATTCTCGGCGCGGGTATCGGGCTCCACCCGGTCGTGGTGATCTTTTCGTTGTTTGCAGGAGCTCATCTATTTGGATTCTGGGGCCTGGTACTTGCGGTACCGCTGACCGGAATACTACTTGTTACCTATAGATTCTTTTTATCGGGCATCTATGGCAATTCGTAAGCCGCCTCTGCATAAAGATAGTTGAAGACAACAGCTTTTCCCGGTGGAGGTGGACGAATGAAGACGGTGGCCGAACTGGTGGAGCAAATTAAGGCGCACGAGATCCCGCTTCTTGACCTGTATCGTGAACTCGAGTCCTCGGCTTCTGGACGGACTGAAAAACTACTGGCAGGACAAATGCTTTCATACCAGAAATTTCAAATCAAGAGCCTTGACCTTTTTTCGGGACAGATGCCAGATAAGTTCCATTCCTTCGGAGCCATTGTTGAAGACGACGTGAATGTGCGCTCGGGTGCCGCTCCGTCCTATCCAGTCATAACCAAGGTGTGCAAGGGGACCCCGGTCATCATCACAGAGTTCGTCGGGAACTGGGCGCATGTCCAACTGCCTGACGGCCAGCGTGGTTTTGTTTTCAGGGCGTACGCAAAGAGCGAGTCCTGAAGGGTGTGCATCTCCCCGGCGAAGCATTCCCGGCGGAAATGCGCTCATGTGTTTCAGCGTGCGACTCGAGCCCTTTATGACTAGTCGTTGCACATAAGCCGTGCGAGAACTTGCCGGTTACTCAACAGATTTCTGGTCCGTTCAATAGTTGCCTCCTTTCCTAAACCTGAACTGGAAGAACACTACCCATTACGTAAAGCCGCTGAAATACTGGGCGTACACCCCGTAACCCTGCGCCGTTGGGAGAAGGAGGGTAAAATGCGGTGTATACGCACACCCTCCGGCCAGAGGCGTTTCCCCAGGAGCGAGGTCCTGCGCCTTCTGGGTGAATCTATGCCTTCTGGCCGGAGGGCTGTTATTTACGCCCGCGTTTCTTCAGCCAAGCAGGCCGGATTGGGAAATCTGGAACGCCAAAAGCAGCGGCTCGAAGAGTATTGCCGTTCCAGAGGTTATGAGATAGTGGCGGTTTTTGCGGAACAGGGTTCGGGCCTGAACGAGAAGCGCAAAGGTCTCGCAAGGCTCTTTAGGATGGTCCGGGAAGGGAAGATGGACCTGGTGGTAATCGAATTTAAGGACCGCCTGGCCCGTTTCGGCTACACCTATATCGAGCGCTTCTTTAACGCATTTGGCGCAAGGATAGAGGTCGTCAATGGGGAAGAGCCGAAATCCCTTCAAGAAGAGCTGGTACAGGACATGCTCTCCATACTCACCGTATTCTCCGCCAAGCTATACGGCTCGCGGAGCAAAGAGTTTTGCAAAAAAGTAAGGGAGGCTATGGCGGATGCGGCAAAAGGTGAATAAGCCCCCTGATATGATAACCGTGCCGGGCAGGATATATCCCGATCAGGACGCGCAGGAAAAGCTGGTATCCTTCATGAGCCGTTTCCAGGCGGCCAAGCGCACCGCCTACCAGGCCCTGAGGTGGGGGGAAGAGCCTGGAGAAACAGTCAGAGAGCTCTACGATAAATTCTTCCCCAACGCCCGCTGGTGCCAGTGGGCTGTCGAGGACGCTAAAGCTACAATTGAGAGCCAGAAAGAGCAGGTCAAAATGCACGTCTCCGACTTGGAGGCCAAGATAGAGAAGTCTGAGAAAAAACTGGGACGCACCAGGAATAAACTCCATCGGCAGGGTTTGACTTTCCGTATTGCCAGGCTCCGGGGCAAACTGGCCTACTGGAAAGGCTTCCTGGAAAGGAATGAAGTCCCGCCAGCGGTATTCGGGGGCAAAAGGAACCTACTCCTGCTCCAGGAAGGAAAACTGTCCAAAGAAAAGTAGCGGGAATTACGGTCAAACTCCTTTTACTCCATAGGCCAGGCCAACCAGAAGGGGCTGGAAGGCCAGTACGGTAATGCCAACACGGAAGTGGTCTTCGACGAGGTTACCGGTTCCTTCAGCCTCAACGTCTACATACCGCCGGAGCCGGAAAATAAAGACGGCCGCCGGAGGAAAGAGGAAGACTGGGTCACAGTGTCCCTGGAAATACCTGTTCGTTACCAGGGCATACTCCTGCAGCACCTTTTGAGAGCTGGTGCCTATACGGTAAGGGTAGTCCGCAGGGACGGAAGGTTCGACTGCTTTATTTCCTTTCCCCTGGGCGATGACGTGTCTGTAAACAAAGACTTGCCCATGGCAGGAATAGACTTAAACCCAGATGTGGTGGCCGTAACCGTGGCCCTGCCGGACGGCAATTTTCATATCTCACGCTGTTTCCGGTGTCCTGAACTGGTCTACATTTCGCATGAAAAAAGGGAATGGATGGCCGGGAACCTGGCCGTGGAGCTAGCCAAATGGCTGGAATCGCTGGGCATAAAGCAGGTGGCCCTGGAAGAGCTCTCCTTCGCCCAGGACCACGACACAAACCGCCTCTTCAACCGCCTCACCCACAACTTCTGCAAGAAGCTCCTGTTCGACCGGATTGTTGCGGCTTTAAGGAAGAGGGGTATCCCAGTCTTTACCGTATCCGCCAGGTTCACTTCGCTTATCGGGTACTTGAAATACTCACCCAATTACGGCCTTTCCCCTCACCAGGCCGCCGCCTTTGTAATAGCCCGGAGAGCTTTGGGCTTTGCCGAGAAGGTCCCCAAAGAGATCTTGAATAGGCTGTCGCCAAAGGAAGGATGGCAGCATTTCAAGCTTTGGGGCAAGCTCTCCGGACTGTTCAGGGCTGCCAGAAAGCGGGTGGTAAGGAATGGCCATATGATTCTTGGGTGGAACCCCGAAGAATGGCTCTCTTTCATGTTCGGTAACTCGTCCTGATTGCTGGGTTTTAAGCCAGCCGCTCTCCCCTGCCGGGCTACCCGGGAGCCCGGCAACACCCTGCGGTGGGGGTTAAGGGGCGGCAGGTAGGCGGGGTAACTCCCCCTCCCGGTATGCGCCTTAGGGCTGAAGTCCAAGGGACGGAGAACGCCGGGAAGCGGCCCGGTGGCCGAAGGCCCGAACCGGAGAAATGTGGGCCTCCCCATTATGGGGTACCGGGCCGGCCAGACGGTGACGGAGGTAGCCGTCGGCTCCGACAGTATAGTGCTCGTTGGGGTCTGCACAATGAGTACCTAACAAAGCTATAGATTGTTCAGCTTTGTATAGGGAAAATTGACCTC
>DYEP01000136.1 GCA_020725675.1 Symbiobacterium sp.
AGTGACATCACCATGGCAGACCTCGGGGGGATGTATGATACCTACCCGGAAGACTATGAGTTTAACTGGCAGAGACTGGTCAGGACTGTCAATGCGACTATGTTAGGCCCAGCTCTGTCCGTATCTGGTCATTTCTGTAAGGGGAACTTTGGAATCCGTGTCAAATTGGGTTACGCGTATCTCCCTTGGGGAAGCGCGACGCAGACAGTGGACCGCAAGAGAGGAAGTGACACGTACAGCGAAGGGAGTCTCGTATCTAGCAGCACCGACGAATCGTACTTGTTCGAGCACGTATTCTCACCGTCAACTCAGGTTCTGGATTTCGAAACCGGGGTGACATATAGAGTGACCAAGAACCTGCTTGCAACGGTAGGCCTCAAGAAGTCAACGTGGTATGGCGCCCCGGCCATCCTTACCATCGATCCAGTTCTATGGGGATATGAGGTTTCCGCCGGATCGACGTCGACGATATCGGTCGAGGGGCTCACGGTCGGCTTAGTGTATTCCTTCTAACAGAGGGTTGCGGCATGCGCTACACCAGGGGTCACCCGCAAGGGTGGCCTCTGCTGTTTTCCAGAATGCTGTCCTCTGCCCTTGATTGAGAATTCTGCATAAACGTGGTAAGCTGAAACTGAACGGGGGAACTTAAGGTGGCTGAACAACCGCATCAGAAGTACGATATCACGATAAAGGACCTGTTTGCTGGCAACGAGGAGGCTCTCAACAGGTATTCTGGCGGCATCAACATTAGAGAGGTCCAGCCCCTCGATGTCGAGTTCAACCGTCTCGAGGCCAGGGCACCTGACCTTATAGTTCGGTTGATGCTGGCCGACCCTGTCACCCCAAAATCCATCTATTGGCATCGCTCACTACCGTTCCGGCCTAAAGTGGTTCCGAATAGCCAATACATCATAGGTCCCATACAGTCGGCCTAACCACGCCCGGGCCTCCTGGCGCGCCCTGTGCCGCCTGGTCCGGGCAGCGATGTCTTTCATACGTTTACGGAATTCCCTGCTGTCTTCCTCGCGGCCGGTATCGTTCCACTACCTAACAGGTCCAGACACTCCTTTGCTGGATAGCATTTGGGGCAGCCCGATCGTATGAGCTGCCCCTTATTGATCTACATTAATGAGGCTTTAGAAATCAAGGATTCGCCCCGAAAGGTTCACCAACTACCAGGGCTTCTCTGGATCTGTCAGGAGTCTCCCGGGAAGCGGTGGATCGACCTTGGAGATGTCGAATCCCATACGGGTGAGAATCGTAGGCGCTATGTCCCTCTGGTCGCCCCTCTGTTTAATCGTCGGGTCATTCGTTGCAAGAAACACATAGGGGGCCATTGAATGAGTGGTCTTTCCCTCATCGAACCCGTGATCTGAGGTAACGTAGATGCGCGTCTCCTCATATACCCTTAGTTCTTTCAGCTTTTCCACTATGCGACCCAACCATCGATCTACCTCTGTAATAGCATTCGAATACTCCTGAGAGTTTTCCCCATACTTGTGTCCTGCCGAATCAGGATCACCGAAATGGAAGAAGGCAAAGAATCGCCCTTTGCTGTATTGATCCAGGCTATCCAGAGCAAGTTTCCCTACCTCATCGGCGGGCCTTGCCTCGTCGCCCTGGAAGAGATCGATAGCTGGTTTTGCATTGTAGAAAGGCTCACCTCGATTGGATTGCATAGCGAAACGGCGCTTCGCCTTGACGCCCTCAAGCGATCCCTGGAATCCTGAAGGTAACCTTCTTACGACTTTGGAAGGGGCTTTTGTGATAATAGAGATTATGGCACGCCCCACCTCGTCGTCCCCAAACACTTTCTTGAGCCTTTCTAAAACCTGGTTTCGAGATACACCCTTCTTTTCGGACTGCCTCCATAGAAGCTCTGAGACTGAAGACTCTCCTAAAGCCGGTCCTTTCGAACCGAGGTTTCCCGCCTTGCCAGTAATCATGATTGTTGAGATTTTATCCTTCCCGAGTGCATCTTCAAGTCGCTCGAAGATTGTATATCCTTTAGGGATTGGCTGGTAGACAGAGTTGCTGTGTACACCTGTAACTTCTGGACCATAACCTGTGAGCATCTGCGCGTGGCCGGCTTTGGTGTCGGTTTTGTGGGTTACGTCTATTCCCACTATTGTGCCCTCTGCTATGAGGGCTTTGAGGTTAGGCAATTGCCCTGCGTCCAGTAGCTCACGTAGATGATCTCTTTGAACCCCATCCCATGAGATAAGAACGGCATTCTTGATAGGCTCAGATGCTCCAGATGCCACGCTGACCGAGCTGATGGCGCTAACAACAAGCAATGCGATCAGCACATGCAAAGCTATAGAATAGATTCCCCTTGAAAACCTAGACTCTCTCATTCTGCTAGCACCCCCCATCTTTGGAGAATCTCTCTTATGTATAACTACTCATCAGCTTCACGAGTTCCCGAAAATGGGATGGAAATAGCGACTCTGCCGGTATGGAGCCCGCTGGGAAGCACCAGTCAGTGATTCTGGCGGAGACGGTGTAGAATAATGGTTGCACCCGGCGATGGCGGTCCTCGATACGCTCATGTAGTTGCCGGTTCCGTAGACTATGATGCGTTTCGCGAAGGTTAACGACATCCAGGAGCCTCTCATCGATCTCTTTCAGGAATCCGGAAGGCCCCACACACATTCTGGCCTGCCTTCAGGAGCCCTTTTCATAGAGTATGAAAGATAAAGCTTATCTCTGGCCCTCGGCAAGCTATGGAAGGTATCCGACGACTCAGTAACCTGCCTTGTGTGCGGCAAGCAATACAAACTCCTCAATCACCTACATCTCAAGAAGCACGGCCTAACCCCTGAGACATACAAAGAGAAGTTCGGGCTCAACAGGACGCATCCCCTTGCTTCTGGAGACTTAAAGACATATCTCAAAGAAAACTCCACCAACAAGGATACGGCTAGGTATCTGGAAGGTCACAGGCTTTCAGATCCCGGAGCTACCACAAGGGGCAAGAGACTCCCTCGACGACCAGAGGCTATTCCCGGCATCATAGAGCATAACAGGCGCATAGGCGAGAAGGGCGGCTTAAGACACCCCAAAGCTCGGCCTGACATCACCAGGGAGATGGTTCTCGCCCTTTACTCCGAAGGGCTTTCAGTTCGCGAAATCGCTGACAAGCTCGGGTGCAGCGAGAGAATCATACGCCGGAGACTCCGGGTAGCGGGGGTTGAAAAGCTTCGCCCCGGAAGGCGACCTGAACGGAAAGACCGGTAGTATCGGGGCTTGTGCTGTTCCGGACGGGGACAAGCTTCCACTTGGCGCAAGGTCCCGGTTGTGGTAGAATCAGGGTAACCGGGTCGTCCAACCAACGACCGGGAAGTGACAACCAAACAGCCTTTTATAGACAGGAGAGCGTATATGTGCAGTTGCTGCATATATATAGCTCTCCCTTTTGTTCTCAAGCATAAATGGGGAAAGGAGAGTCCTGATGGAGAAGAAGCGTTACAGAATCGGACGTCGGAAGATCATGCCCAAGGGCTATGCCGAAGCCCAGAAGATGCTGTCCTCCCTGGCGGAGATGTTCAACGAGGCGCTCAAGAACAGCGATTTACCAGATGACGAGAGGAAGAGGTCGCAACAGGTGATAGACTCGCTGCCCAAAGATGACCCAGAGAAGCTCAAAGCGGTGATGCTGGCCATGCAGGAGGATGGCAAACGCGCCGTAGCCGAAATGCAGGAGCGCATGAGCACGATCACCGGAGTGGCGACGTACATGACAAATCACCCAAGAATGAGCGAAATCGTCCTGGAGTACGTGCCGTACGTCTATGTTCGGTTCATCAGGGATATAGAAGATCCCGAGAACGAAAAGAAAGGCTCGGTCGGGTTTGACGTCTACATATTCGTTGAGATACCTGGCCTTGAAGACGCAAAAGACGGTGACTACGTCGAGGCCCTCCGGGAAATCGGGTGGGAGTACTACGAGAAAGCCCAGGCGACCGTCATGAGTAAGTTCCCCGAGGATGAGGGTCTCAATCGTCTCCCGTACTGGGTTGAGAGGGAAGCCATCAATGTGAGGAGTGTGTTTGTGAAGTGGGGCATCTACGGGGAAGCTCCGCCAAACTTCGTAGAGGACATATGTGGGGTACCCACATTCCCCAAACCCAACAGTCTACGATGGCTTAGGAAGGAGGGTGAAGATGGCGATCCGACCGAAGACGCTTGAGGAGTACATTGGCCAGGATAACATCAAAGAGCAGCTTAAGATAGCCATGTCAGCCGCGAAAGCAAGAGGAGAACCACTTCCCCACGTGCTCCTCTATGGACCGCCGGGGCTTGGGAAGACCTCCCTCGCCGAGGTCATCGCAAACGAGATGGGCGCGGGGACTTTCAAGACAACGAACGCCGGGACGCTTACTGACGTCCACCCCACGGTGTTCAATATACTCTGCGACCTCAAGGCCGGAGACGTGCTTTTCATCGACGAGATCCACAGGCTACCCCG
>DYEP01000137.1 GCA_020725675.1 Symbiobacterium sp.
CAGGGATGAACGATTCGCACTTCTTTACTGATTAGAGCAATTGTATATCTCAAGTGAGCGTTGCTAACCTAGCTCGCTGCGTGAGAACAGGTTTATGAACGGAACGACATCTAGGAATAGTTCAGCTTCCAGTGCGGCAGGGGGAGTTTGCCTTGGGAAGAACTGATACGGGCGGCGCGAGGGGGTTAGTGTCTTGCAGGTGGTAAATGCTCCTCCCAAATTAGCCACTGACTGCCCCGAAGAGCTGCTTAGTCTCTTTCGGGCTGTCATTGGGTCTCAGCAGGCACAACCTTTTGAGCACCAGGCAAAAGCCTGGGAGAGCATACTTGGCGGAAACAGAGTGTATCTCATTGCAGGGACGGCTTCAGGGAAAAGCCTTGCTGTTTTGATCCCGCTCATTTACCAGGCAAAAGTAGACCCGCTACGCCGGATAGCGCTCCTTTATCCGACCCGTGCATTGTTAGAAGACCAGGCTACTGTCGTTCTACGCATAGCAGAGTTGTGCGGACTCAGGGGTGAGGTATCTTACATCATCGGTGGAATGAAACGAACAGAGGTTCTTCATGCCCTTACCCACCGAATCATATTAGCTACTCCAGACGCGCTTTACTGGTTCTTCCGAAAGACAAGCAAGTACTCAGCACTTCTAATGTACTCGCTGACTTTTATTACCGACTTTTTGCTTGATGAGGCGCATCTTATGGGAGGACTCTCAGCCAGCAACCTCCGACATTTCCTGGAGAAGATAGCCTTCTTTCGGGAGAAGTACTTGAACTACCCTGCTGCTAGATTACACGTTCTGACTGCAACACCGACGCCTTCGTCAAACCTCTTGGTGGAAGGTGTAAGCCCCATCCACGGCCGATCAAAGGTAGGCACAGTGGATTTCTCGGTAAGGTTGCTCCGGGACAGAGGATCCATTGAGTTCTGGGAAACAGAGATTAACGAACAGCGGAAAGAGGGGTTTCGCCGCCTTATTGTGGTATTGAACTCCGCCCGAAAGGCGCATCAGATCTTTGACCGTACGCGCGAACATGTCATAGGATTACCTGATCTCCCTGGGGGGAGAGCACCCTTCGCTGTTCTTCTTGATAGCATTAGAGAGTTTATCACAGGAGGCTCCGCTGAGCAGAAAGATATTTTGCTTTCATTTCTTGATACGAAGAAGGCCCCAGTCTCAAAGGTAATCAAAGCAGCGGGGAGCCTAGAATGGACTATGGATGATTGGGATGTAGTACTCGAACAAGCTGGGGTCGACGTACCGAGCATTGATAGATGCGTACTGGAACGGCTGGAAAGTATTGAGGGCGTAAACAATGCTGAAACTTGGGCTGCTTTATGGAAGGATCTCCGAGACGTCTTCGCACCAGAAGTTCTGAGTTCGCTAAAGACTGCATGGGAACACCATCTCGTTAGGCCAGGAGCAGAGCTCCTGATTAGGATACCGGATATAGTTTCAAATCAGGCTGTCTCAGAATGGGAACGAGTATTGACCACAGCTAATATAGAAGGACGTTCTCTAAAGGAGTGGCGACGCCAGATTGCTGAGCATGTCACACACCCATATATCAGGTTCTGGGATACCACACCAATGTTCCTGTATACTGGAGGAATGAGTTCGAACGATAGGGACGGTATGATCTCCTGTTTCAACAGTGACGCTTTTGAGCAGGCGATCATGGTTTCCACACAGGCAGTTGAAGCGGGCGTGGATTTTGATGCGGACTGTCTTCTTACTGAAGAATCCGATGCAAGCGCCATTCTTCAGCGCTTCGGAAGAGTAGGACGCAGAAATGCAACAGGTACCTCGGCCCGGGTGATATTGTTCACGAGCGGTAATACGCTCGGAAGGCTTAGAGACGCTCTTTCAGAAGTTATGCAGCGGGAGGATTTCTCTCGGGTAATTGCTGAGTGCTGCAAAAACCGCGGTTTTCTGGGAAATAGTGAATATGTTGATGCCATGCACGCCGAGATCTTCCGTCAGATTGGGGTTTCTGGCCGGTCCTGGGTTAGATCTTTACCGTTTACAGAAAGAGTCATGCGCGATTCTAGAATCAAATGGGCGTACGGCTTGAGGGGGATAGGGGCTTCTGTCCAACTAAGCAGCGGAGTTATGCGAGAAGCTCTGAGCGTCCTTCCGTTGATCAATAATAAAGAGCTGATAGCTGCCGAATCGCCGTTTGTACTGGCATATGCTGAAGTTGACTTTGATACTATTGCTTGCAGGAAATGGTCTGGAAGGATCGTGGTTGACAATAGGAGCCAGTTTAATGCACTTGTAGCTGTCGCGGAGTGCTCGACTGATGGTGTGTGGTCAGCATATGACAAAAGTTCGATCCCCTCAGAGATACTAAAGAACGGGGTCTTGCTTTGCTACGGCGGCCTTCCACTTCTGAGAGACCTTCGCGATGGATGGGAGAGTATTGGACGATTGGAGCGTGTCTCTGACAGGAACGGCAAGTGGCTTTCGCTTCCCGAGCAGTGGTATCTTCTAATTCTGGACGCGGGTACTACAATGTCAGAACAGGTATTAGAACTGGCAAATGCCTGCGAGTCAGAGGTAGAAATGCTGGGCGGTCATGGAGGCCATGGAAGCACACCGTGGACTTACATATTAGACAAGGGGGCAGGCGCGTGCGTCGAGATCTACCGCAGGGCACGGGAACAGACGTAACACTGTTGCAGAGGTTTTCGTCCCTACTGGCCAAGAGTGACGGAACAACGCTGCTAGAACATGCTGCTTCGGTATGCGAGGATTGCGCACGCCTGTGTCGCCTCGTTCCAGGGTACCGCCGCGAGGACATTCGCAACCTTCTGGTGGCAAGCTTCATACACGATGTGGGCAAGATGTCACCAACCTTTCAAGACATCCTAAGAGGTAAATCAGACAGAAGAATCAAGCATGAGGCACATTCTCTTGATTATTACAGGGAGGTGGAGGATAGTGCTTCGGATATATGTAGATTCATTTCTGACTGTTCCGGGGAGGATTGTACCGGGGAATTGTGCTGGGAGGACATCTGGGGTTTCGTAGTAAGCCATCATGGATTGTTGACTCTGGTTAGGCGAGGGGAGCAGCTGCAAGCTACGCGCGATTGGACAGGCTTACGTCCAGAAGATGAAGCCATAACACTGGCAGATCTCCTTTGGAGATATTACCCTCTTGGGGGCGCAGTTATACTTTCTGACTTGATAGACTCAGCATCCAGGGCAGGCTATCATTCGATCCGTAAAGCTTTATGGGAAGCGACTTCTCTAGAAGGAGTGAAGACAGCACTGGAGGAGGTGGCCACTCCATACATCTCACCTGTGACTCAAGACCTGTTGGAACTACTGCTTATAGGATAGGAGGTGAGCATTGATGAGTTTCTTCAGAGAAGCCCTGAGCGAATTCCTGAGTAGGGACTGTCCTGTCAGTTGCACCGAAAATGCGATTCTGCAGGCTATAGTGGCGAAAGTGCACTATGCAGAATGGGGAACTGGGAAGAATCGGTTGGTACTGATACGTTTGAGCAGACCAGTGCAAATGAGAGATGAAGTTTTCCTGGGCAATCTCTTGCTGAACAGCTTTTTGGGACGGACTGCGGCTGTTGGACTGGAGAACGCAGCAGGTCCGGGACGCTGCCTTAACTTGGCAAGTGATATTGAATCCTACTTTTACCTGGTGCGTACCGACAAGAGCCTGGACGAGCTGGCGGCAGCAGCAAAGGAAGCCTGGCTTGCTTCTCTTCCCAGTCTTTATTTCGACATGCCTGATCAAAAAAGAGGCCTCTTTGGAAGCCTGGTGAATAGACTTAACAGTTACAGGGCCAGCTTTATCCAACCCTTTCCTCTCATGGTAGTCCCAAAAGCATGGGCGAGACGTATGGAGATGGAAGTCAGACGGTATCTCATGAAAGCGATCCAGGCGGAGTGGCCGGATAGCGTGGCGAATATTCTGGCAAACATCGCCTTCTTCTACGGGACAGACGGATACGAGGTGCAAAGTCCGGTCGAATTCCTTGTGCGGTTGGTGACGCGTCACTCGATCCTTAATGGGCCAGACCTGGCAAGGGCGGTAAACCTTCCTGATGGCTACGATTTCTCTGGTTCAGGCGCGAAGGATTTGATTGCAAAATTGATAAAAGAAAACGCGTTCTACGCAGATGAGATGGGCCGGATGCTCACAGAGTTGTTGCAGGCTTTTGGGAAGAGTATCGACTCCGGTTCACTTGATTGGCTAATGCCATATCACACTAGAAAGGGGACGATGCTTGATCTTCCCCCAGAAGAGGTACTCGATGAAGTTTTGCGCGATACGGTGATTGGTGGGCGTGTATGCTCCGCCTCCAGTCTGAGTTCGTCTCATCTTTGCAGGATGTGTGGTATTCGGGAGGCTCGACTCGAAGGCGCAACTATCATTAGCAACGATTCGTTTACACGTTTTCACAACCAGGAGATTCACGGGAAAGACGGTAGACTGTGCATAACTTGCGCGCTGTGTGCTTACCTTCACATCGGATTAACAGGCACTGCTACTCCTGTTAAAGGCCCTGTCCCAAAGAGAGAGAATGTTGTTTTCTTCTACTCGGATCTATCACTCAAAGAACTACTGGATCTCAAAGACAGGATCGCGGAAGAAATCGAGAGGTGGCAGACTTCGAAATCCGTTTCTTCAGAAGGCGAGAGTCCTCTGCAGAAGGCGGCCAGGGCTAGCAGGTTGGAAAGGGAACTTGAGGCTATTCTCAAAGGAACGGATGTAAGTCAAGTTCACATCTTCCCTCTTGGAATCGGTGCCAGCCCACTGAACGTTATACTGCTGCCGGAGAGTTTCTATCTTGAGTCCAAGAGGTTCCAAAAGAGCCGCTATGTTGTATCTCACATTCTTCTCTGGCTGCGTGAGCATTTAGGAGCCAATAGTAGTCTGTTCTTCAACTCACTTCCTGACCTCAGCCGCTGGGGTCTGGATTCGTCCCAACTGATGGTTGTAAACGGGTCGCCTATCGACCCAGAGTCTGAGTACAATCGGCTCGAGTACTTAAGGGAAATTGTATGGTCGCTTAGCAGACACCGAATTAAGGAGGGGCTTAAGTACCGGATGGTAGTGGCGGAGAGGATGGAGCAAGACCCGTTCGGTACGTTTTCGCACCTGATCAGGGAGAATCTTGATTCTTTAAGTATAAGCGCGGCAGCTGATGTATGTAACAAGCTCTATGCTTTGAGGGAGGTGTTATCTGGATGAATCCTGACAGGATAGACGCATTGGTAGATCACCTTTGCATGGTGCTAGACGCCATGGGTGAGATTCCGCTATCCCTTCGAGAGGCACGCGCACATCAGTTTGAAAAATACCCGAGAGAACTCCTAGCTAGCCTCGAGAAGCACGGAGGAGACCCACAACTGGCGCTGCCCGAGTGGTTGACCCGGATACAGAGACTGATGCTGAATCCGAAGGACAAAGAGTACGGTGGTTTACAGATAGCGAACGTGCTCCAGGAGACGGAGAGGCTAAGAGGATTTATATCAGAGAATTTTCCTCACTTCGACCGGGAGACGTTGAGGCATCTTCGGGCCAGCCTGTTGGCTAGAGTGCTTGCCACAATGGCAAATTGCTGGGAGCTGGCAAGAGCTTACTCATATTCCGATACGGGTGCTTCTGATAAGTTTACACCTGAGAGCATTAATAGGGATTTTGCCCGCAGCGTGATGGAGGAGCTACAACGTATCCCTGAGTCACGTCGCAACGCTATCCTGGAACTAGCCAAGAAACACGTGCTCTTCCATATCCCTTACTACCGGGCATTTACGAAAGAAGGGAGAGGAGAAAATTGAAGACACTCGAATCTGCTCTGTCGCCCATTGCAAAGGTATTAGTACCCTCGGGCGCCAAGGGAAAGAACAAGGGTACACTACCGCCTGTATTTAGCAGAAATGTAGTAACCATTGTCTCATTGAAAACGGTCACGACGCGCTTCTTACCTGTCAGTCACGAAGGCTTTTCTAATGAAACCTATGTGGATAAAGTAGACTTGCTAGGAACCAAGAGAGCGGAGTTCATCGCCCGTAAGCAAAAGGGTATAGAACGGAGGGCTCACATGAGCCTCTTTAGAGAGATGCTGGAAGCCAAGGGCTTGAAATGGGAACAGGCCTTTGAGGACAAGTTCGGGCGACCATGCGTAATCCCCGGGAGCCTCTGTGTCACTTGCTGGAATTGTTCGCTGTTTGGAGCGCTAGAGGCCGGAAAAGGCGGTACGTTCGCCAGAGTAAGGTACTTTGATACCTGGACGTTCCAATCTGCTGATGACTGTGTGGCGTCAGCTACTTCGGAAGAAGGCCTCGGAATTGGAAATACCGTCAGTGAAGACCTGGCTCAGGCGAGAGGTGCCGATTCGTATCACCTTTACGAGTATGTGAAAGCAGGGAGCACATTTCCAGTAATTACAGTTCTGGAGTCACCAACGGCTCTAGATGTAGCAGGTATCATTATGGCCATACAACGTGCTGACGTTCATGGGTACGGGAAGTACTCTGCAAACCACGGCAAGTTTAGTACTGAGTTTGTGGCCGTAGCCGCCGGGATGCCGCGCTTTTCCGTTTTGGACCTACTAGAAGCTGGTGACCCGTCCGAGGTAAGAGCAAAGATTTCGAGTCACTCACTGGACTTTGAAACAGACAACGTTGTGATTGGGCATGACAAGATCACCGCTTTGGGCAATGCCCTTCCTGGTCTTTTTGATGAGTACTGGAGCCAGCTGTAGAACGGGGCGATGAGACATGAATGTTCGAAGACTGGTCTTCCGTGTCTGCGGGTACTTGACTTTGGTTCAAAGCGACTTCGGAACGGAATACAGGACATACCAGTTCATATCTTCTGAAGCTCTGTACGCCTCCTTAACTCGCGGTGCCACACGGCGTTTTGGCAGAATAGAAGCAGATATGAACCGCGACTTCCATCAGTGGTATGAGGTCAGCAGTTACCCCGTGTGGTTTCTTCCGGGTATCTTTGACGGACCGCCAAAACGTGAAGAACACGTGTTTAATGTTGTAGATGAGCTTACTCCGTCCACAAGCGAGTATAGCAGCGTTTCAGCAAAGGGGTGGAAAGTGTCAAAGAGAACCAGCCTGCCGACATATGGGCTTATAGAGTCCATTAAGCCTGGTCAGGTATTTTCTACGGTCGGTCTGGGTGAAAAGAGACTGCTCGAGGGATTTGAAAAGGGTCAGACTTTCCTGTTAGGGAAAAAGAGGGTGATGATTCAACTCATGCACCTATCTTGCGTCGGAGAACTCCGGCCGGGTGCAGGGGAAGATGAATGCTGGCCAATACCGGTAAGACCTGATAGCCTCCGGCGGTTTACCTCGTATACAGTCCACTATGCGACTCCAGAATTCCTGATTGCCAGCGGGAAGGGGGAGGGGCTTCTATCTGCTTCAGTACTGTTAGAGGATAAAGAAGGGGCGATAGCCATTCCCGAATGGTGGCTTGAGGGGCTCACCTGGTTGAGGCAGAAGACGGGTTGATTGCGAGCACCAATCTGCCGGATGAGATGGTCACTCCTTTGCTGGGTGGAGTACTGGAGATCCAAACAGGGTCCCGATACTGCTCTTACTTTGCCATGTCGGGATTGGTAATCAGTCAGTGACGTATTGCCTTAGAGTCTCAATGCTGCCACTGGCTAAACTGTCTATGCCGTCCTTGAGTAAAGTAGTGTCCAGTATCCGCGAAACGGGGACTGAACTTATCTGGCTGTGCGTTGGCTGGATTATCGTTTCCACGAATCCGCGGAGAGTGGGTACCTGTCAGCGCTAATTGTACATCTGCGTAGTACGGGCTCTCACACCTGACGCGGGTGTGGTAAGCTATGGTAAACATGCAGGAATTTCCTAGTGTATGACGAAACTGGAATGATGGTACCTCATCCCAATCTGTAACTTCATCCCGTTGGCAATTGTTTGGCAGTTGGTCAGGAAGGGTGGGGAATAGTGGACATACTTGAATACAGGACTGTTGTGCTGGCAGGGTTGTTGCATGACATTGGGAAGTTCCTTCAGCGAGGGGACTATGGGTCAATGCAGGTTCAGGGTAAGCACCCTGCCGTGTCTCAGGTCTTCGTTGACGCTCATAGAGAATTCTTCTCCAAGGTGGTCGATCCGGAGTTACTGGCGTCACTAGTGAAGAGACACCATGAAGGATCGGGCTTCCCCGAAGAGTTTCACCCAGCTGCTGCTACTGGCCGTGAGCGCACGCTCGCGTTTCTGATCAGTCGGGCCGACAATTATTCGTCGGCGGAGCGGGGGCACGGGGGCATCCGCCGGTCATTCCGTACTACTGCCCTGGCTAGCATCTTTTCTGAAATGGAGCTTCACTGCAAGGCTCCTCATACCAAGAGCTACTATTTGCCCACACCGCTTCAGCCAGAGAAGGCCTTCCCAGTTGAACAGTCCGACGTAGACCCAGTGGTACTAACCAACCATATCCGCAGTTTCGGTGAGGAGATGACAGCACTGAAAGAATGCAAGATCTCCGTATTTGACACACTGTACTCACTGATACTGTCTTTGCTTGAGAAATATACGTGGTGTGTTCCAAGCAGCACTCAGAGCCCTACCCCAGATGTTTCTCTTTACGATCACCTGCGGACAACCAGTGCTATTGCAGCAGCACTGTACCAGTATCATGAAGAGAAAGGCTGGGATGAGACGACCATAAGAGACGATACTCTACTGAAGCTGCGGCTCATGGTGGGTGATTTTACAGGGATTCAGAAGTATATTTTCGGCATTTCTTCCACTGGGCCAGGAAGAGTCGCAAAACGGCTGAGGGCGAGGTCGTTCTATGTTAGCGCTCTCCTTGGTGCGATTGCCGACAGCATATTGGACGCACTGGATCTTCCTCCGGTCAACTGCGTCATGTGTTCTGGCGGTCGATTCTATCTTCTACTACCAAACACTGATAAGGCGCGGGATGTTGTGAAACAGAAGCAGAGAGACATCGAGGCATGGCTCTTGAAAACATACGAAGGACGAATTGCTTTGGCCATGGGCGACATAGCGTTCTGCGGTTCGGAAATGGAGCAATTTGGAGAGATACTGTACGAGGCAGATTGTGAGTTAGATCGAGCCAAAGCAAGACCGTTTTCGCAGGTCTTAACAGATGGCGAGAATTGGGACATAACTAAGTTTCAAATGTCTCTTGCTCCCCGAAGTCATGCTTGCCCGGGGTGTGGCCAAAGGCTAGCGACAGGTGACGCAGAGCTATGCACTGAGTGCTCGCGTGACCGTGATCTGGGGAGCCGTCTAGCCAATGCGCGCTACCTTGGTTTTTATAAGAATGAAAGGCTCAAAGACACCTTTGAATTATGTCCAGGTGTTTACCTGGGCGTATACAAGGAGAAGCCTCTTGCTCTGGGATCCCCTTATAAGGTAATAAAAATAAACGACACTAATCTGTCGGACCTTTACGGTTTGCCTGCCTCAACAGAGTTTATTGCCAATTACGTACCAACTTTCTCTGAACAGCCATGCACCGGGTGCAAAGGTTGCCCAGACAGAGAATTAGCCAGCCCTGGCCAACCGAAATTCTTCGATTGCTTGGCCTATCGTGCGAAGGGCAAGGCTTACCTAGCATGTATTAAGGCGGATGTGGATAACCTTGGTAATCTGTTTGTCAACGGTCTGCGACGTGAAGAAGGCAAAGAGGTTGTCAGTATTTCGAGGCTATCCACCTTCAGCAGAATGCTTAACTTGTTCTTTGGCGGGGTAATCAATTCAATGATTCAAAACGATTACCCCAACTGCTATACCGTCTATTCTGGAGGCGACGACCTGTTGCTCGTGGGTCCTTGGGACGAAGTATTGAACGTGGCAGAAAAAGTGCGTTCCGAGTTCTGCCGGTTTACAGGCAGCAACCAAAACTTGACGATATCCGCAGGTATAAGTTTATTCAAACCACGGTTCCCGGTTTCTAAAGCCATTGAGGTTGCGGCTGAGAACCTTGAGAAAGCCAAGAGGCAGGCATCGCAGGATCCATCCAAGAACCGAATATGTGTCTTTAAGGAGCGGATGGCATGGGGTGACTATAGTTCGTTGCATGAACGAGCCAAGAAACTGGAGACGTGGGTTAATGCAGGTGTGACCAATACGGGTTTTATTCACAGGCTTCACCGGTATGCTGATCTGTACCGACGCTACAGGGATGATGGAATGCTGGATGGCTTGAAGTTCCTCGCGCTGCTTTGCTACGACATCTCCCGGAATATGCCAAGACGAGACGATCCCAGCGAGGAAAAGAGATCCCTGAGGTCTTGGGTGGAATCCCTTATGAACCTGGAGTCGAAAGACCTGAAGCATCTTGCCTTTTTAACGACATATGCCCTGACTGCGACCAGGCCGGGCTAAGGGAGGAGAGATCAGGATGACGTATGGCGGCAGACCACGTCCGAATAATCCAACATTCTCGTTGCCTAGGAACTACCTTGAAGGAGGGTATTTTGCTCCTGATGGCCACATCAAGACAGAGTTGCTTACTGATGTGGCCCAACAGGTAGCTCAGGCTTTCGGAAGAGACCTGAGCAACAGTCAGTTTCGACGGTTCTTTGACCATGCGAAGGCAGTTGAGCAAAGGCTGGACTTGGTCAACAACTGGCGCGCTGTGGAGGGGGACGTCAAGAAGCTTGTTGCTTTTGCTGCTGAAGCTAAGGCAAAGAAGAAGGTTCCTTCGGTCTTCTTTGACTTTATTGAAAAGAACGTCTCTCATACGAATGACGAGAAGAGCTTTCGACGAGGGTTCCTTGAGCACATTCAGGCAGTCTTAGCCTTCCACGCGTACAACAACCCAAGGAGAAACTAAGAGGGGGAAAAGCTGACATGGTGTTGAAGGAATTCCGAACTATCAGAGGAGTATTGGTCTGCAAGACCGGCCTTCATATTGGCGCAGGCAAGGACACCATTGAAATTGGTGGGGTCGATGCCCCAATCGTAAAGCACCCGATCACACAGGAACCTTACATACCGGGCTCGTCACTAAAAGGCCGAATGAGGTCGTTGCTTGAGAAGAGATTAAATAAATTCAGTGATCGGGATCCCCATGAACCATGTAATTGCGGACGTAAGGATTGCATTGTTTGTAAACTGTTTGGCGCACACAAGAAGCCTTCATCAGAAGTGGCACCAACCCGGGTGATTGTTCGTGATGCCTACCTAACGAAGGAAACCCGTGAGCAGTTTCAGAAAATGCTAACGGAGAAAGGCAAGTCCTTTCTTGAGATTAAGGCAGAGAACATGGTTGATCGTCAGACAGGGGTTGCTACGAATCCCCGTTTCATTGAGCGGATTCCTGCAGGTGCAGCCTTCAACTTCGAAATTGTCATCCAGGTATTCGACAACGACAACAGCGAGGAACTCGAAAGCAAGGTGAAGGAGTGCCTGTCTTTGGTCGAGCAGACATACCTTGGAGGCTCGGGAAGTCGAGGTTACGGGCAGGTTGGGTTCACGTTGGAACCTACAGCGGTGGTGCGGTTTTGATGAACCTATACCAGGTCAAGATTTGTCCAACATCCGATTACCAGACGCGGTGGAAGGCCTATCAACTATTCGGAGCTATGTGCTGGGCGATAAGCTGCTCTGAAGGAACTGATGCCCTGGGTGACTTCCTGAGCATGTATATCGCCGGGACCCCTCCGATCGTGTTATCTAACGGTTTCCCGGGAGACCTTCTGCCCCGCCCACATATACCCCAACCAAGATTGCCAAGGCGACTGCCGAAAGCAGACGCGGTCAGGCTCATGGCCACTTACAAAGACTCAAAACGGATTTCCCTACTGAATCTGGAGGAATTTAACTCTTTAGTATCCGGTGAACCAGTGAGTTTGCACCGACCGGACTGTGTGCCCGAAGTGGAAGTAGTGGTATACCACAACCAGATCGATCGAGTCACCGGCAGTTCCTTAGGTGAGAGTGGACTATATCCGCAGATATCTTCCTTTCTCGCGCACCCTTCGGGATACATTTCCATATACGCCCTTATCGCGCCGGATTGGTTGGAGAGATTCACCCGCTGGCTTCAAATCGCAGGAGAAGTAGGCATTGGCGGCAGGAAGTCGACGGGGAAAGGCAGATTTACTGTGAAGTGTATAAGGGAGTTTAATGGATTTCGGAAACCGAAAGAAGCGAACGCATATGTTGCACTTTCGGACTATGTGCCGGCGAGTGGGGATCCGAGCAAGGGGTTCTACCGGATTGCCACTGTATATGGCCGCATAGGTGGGCGTCTTGCAAGCGATGGCAGTGTATTCAAGTCTCCCGTTTTCACCTTAACAGCCGGTTCGGTAATGCTGGTAGAGGGCAATATCCGCCCCTATTATGGCCGTGTGGTGCCCGGGGTTTCTCCAAGCCACCCCCAGGTTTTCCACTATGGCCTTACGCCAGCCGTCCCGGCGACTATCGGGGGGACAATGTGATGGTGCCTTTGATTGGTCCTTCAGGAAACGCGATATCGTCACAACCGTTACTAGTGATATCAACAGTTGGAACGAGTCTTCTTACTAAACAACTGAGACTGCACGACAATACTGACGGGTGGGATAAACGTATTCTTGACACTGCGAATTTGACTCGGCCGGAGATTGATCCAGAAACAAAGGCTAAGATTGATGAGTTAGCCGAGAGGGCTTTATCGGATCTTAAGGCTGCGGACGTAGGGCGAAGGAGGCAGTTGAGTGCTGAACTCAACGGGTTATATGGCATCTATAACGGAAATTTGGCCGGTTCTTCAAGGGATATGCATTTCCTTCAGGCGACAGATACATATCAGGGGCGAATGACGGCAGAAGTCTTACGCGAATTCCTAAGAACTGAAGGCGTTACGGCAGACACCTATATACCGCCACGATTGTCGACTGTGGACACAGAGGCGTTCGAGCATGGTATCAAAGAACTGATCCGATGGTGCGATGAGTGTATCCCGGGTTATAAGGACAGGGGCTACCAGGTGGTCTTCAACCTAGTGGGAGGTTTTAAAGCGGTACACTCTTATATGCACACTATTGGAATGTTCTATGCCGACCGAATTACCTACATTTTTGAGGGCTCCAACTCTTTGGTAAACATACCGCGTTTGCCTGTCAGAATAGAAGACGAGGCTTTACTCCCATATGCCACTTACCTGCTGATGATGGAAAAGGGTTATTTGTGCCCTGTTAGCTACTTGGAAGGCATTTCTGAGGTAGTAATAGACTCGGATGGTTCCCATGCGTTCCTCTCTAGCTGGGGTCAACTGCTGCTGGCCCAACTGAAGAGAAAGAAGGCCCTGTCAGAAAGACTATTGGAGTTCCCGTATCTAGACTATGCCGAATCATTCAAAGAAGACTTTCGCAGAGCCGAGGTCGGCGATCGCATTCGTCTGCAGGAGACGCTTGCAAAAGTCTCCAAACTCCTGTCAGAACATCATGGTAGTCTTTCAGGGCTGAGAAGCGACCCGGGACTACAATATGAGGATCTAGTTAACAGCAGGCATGGCGGCAGACCTATTGGCCACTTTCGCATCAATGATAGCATGCGTGCTACCTGTGTTAGTGTGCCTCGAGGATCACTCTTACTCAGGCGGTTTGGACCTCACTCAATCATTGAAAGGCCATAAATCATTATCACGCCGTCAGATGATGCCGGAGTGATAGTTTAGTATCATCCTATAGGTATCTGGCATAATCGGTCGCGGTAAATTGAGGCGCTGAAAACGGACACTGAAGGAGGTGGGTCAATCTGAAATTTACTGGTCATCCGCTATTCGATGTCGGGTTGGCGACTATGGTTGCATTTGCAGGTAAACGAGACCCTGCTGAACTCACAGGTGAAGACCTCGATCGTATAGCGAAGTATATGGAAGAGAACTACGTGGTCGATCCGCTTAAGTCTTTTCTCACTGTTGCGTTTCCCAACTCAGGTTTTACAAACCCAGCGTACACAAACTCGCCCGAGAAGCGAGTGCTCTATGCGAAAAAAGTGCTCCAGGCCTACAAGGACGAAGCCCCCCGGCAGGCACGGCGCTGTGTCTTTACGGGCAAATCCACCCTTGGTGCATCATTAGATCTTGACGGCAATCTGGAGCCGGGCCGTGCCTTCCGACAGCACATACCCATGCTCACTGGTGTTGGTGTTATCAATTTTTTCCCTGATGGTGATGCTGGATTACCGATATCTGGCGAGGCGCTGCTTGCAATTCAAGCGCTTCCGCTGGGATGTGCGAAGGCTGAAGGTAAGCTACTTGCAGTACACTGTGACGATCCGGGTCTTATGATAGGCTTCGCTAAGCAGTTCCTGGAGAATAACCGGAAGGTGATTCACACAGCCCAGTTGGCCGGTGAGAAGAAACTCCCGGAGGCTCCACATCGAACCACTACTCTATTGATCGATCAGCTACTCAGGCTCGAAAAAGAAAGGGCGTACGCAGCCGCTGAGCGCCCTGTCTCTATCAGTGCGTATCATCTCAGCAACAGCGGCCAGGGGGCCTCGATCGCCATCTATCACCTTCCTATGGAAGTAACTGGGTTCCTGATTGCAGCTGTCAACTCCAAGTACCGAGACGATTGGAGCAAGCTCACGGCTCGTGGATGGGAAATATCAAGAGGGAAAAAGCGCGGAGGTGACGACGAGTTTCAGCCTCGGTTCAATGTCTTGTATGACGACTTATTCAGTCTACCCGAGGGCTCTCACAGGTTTATCCGCAGGTACTTCCTGCGAGTACCCGAACGGACCAAGCTGCCAGGCGATCCCAGGTCCACCTACTCGATGCGAAACGAGGCCGACCTAATATCATGGGGTTTGACTGAACTCTTTCTCAGGAAGGTGGTGTCAATGGATAAGCAACGCATAGAACAAATTCGTACTTTGGGAGAAAACTTGGCCCACTACGTGATCGGAGAAAATGATCGTCGATTCTTTCACACGTTCCTCACTGCGCCTCGGTACGACGTGCTAAGGGCGGCCATGATACGGGCAAGTCTCAACCTCGTCAAGCAAGGCAAGGAACCACTGGTCAGGTTTGATCCGTTCATTGAGGTATTCGAGGAAGGCGAGGATCTGCCGTATTCCGACTGGCGCCTTGCGCGAGATCTGGTTCTGATAAGGATGATCGAGTGCCTTTATGATGAGAAATGGTTACAGGCAAACGAAGAAGTCCTGCCTGATGAAGGTGCAGAGGTAATCTCTGAACTCACAAGCTGACTATTTCAGGAAGCGAGGGATCAAGATGGCATTTGTCACAGGTACAATAGTGATCGATGCTCCGGCCTCCGCATTAAACAACCTTGGTAAGATAGAAGGCGCGATGACGGATAACAGCACAGGAGTAAAGCATATCAAGACGCGGGAGGGCGCGTATCCCTATGTATCTGCGCAAGCATTCCGATTCTGGTTGCGCCAGACCTTAGAGAACGGCCCCTGGGGTTGGAAGAGCGCTCCCATTTTCAGAGAGCAGAAAATCGCCTATACCGACGCAAACCCGCTGGAGTGGTGGGATGACGATCTGTTCGGTTACATGCGAGCTCCGTCCACCAAGGCTTCTGCGGTCAAGGCACGCGAAGAGGATCAAACAAGAGCGAACGAGACACCCGTTTCTGAAACGCTCACCCGCGTATCCCCTTTCAGGGTAAGTACACTGGTCTCCATTGCCCCTGTCGCGCTGGTGAACGATTTTGGTGTGATGGCCCGTCATGAGGGGGACCCGGTGCCGCACGAGCACCAGTTCTATCGCACGACTTTGACTGGGCTGATTTCTCTTGATCTTGGTGCTGCAGGGACGTTCACGTACCAGAAGAGGACAGGCTATCTGAATCTGGATCAAATCCGTATCGACCGAGCAAAGAAGGCTCAGCTTGAGGAACTGTCTGAGAAGAAAGCTTACAGGCTCCCATTAAAGGAGCGCATGACGAGAATAAGTGCACTTCTTCAGGGGCTTGCAGTAGTATGCGGCGGGGCAAAACAGAGCCTTCACTACACCGATGTCAGCCCCGATATATTGGCGATTGCCGTGACACGCTCCGGAAACCACATACTCAGTCACATATTTGGCGCGGACAATAAGGGGAAGCTGACCCTGAAATTGGATGCACTGGAGGAAGTATTCCAGGTATTCGGAGACGATCTTCTTTCGCCGGTGTACTTTGGTTGGGTGAAGGGATACATGGACGAACAAAGAAGCACTCTAGAACGCTTCGCGTCTGAGAACCCTGGTGCAGAATCGTGGAAAGGGCGTATCATAGTGACTCATCCGGTCAAGGCAGTAAACGCACTGTGCGAGGAACTCTCGGCCAACCCGAACTGGCTTGAGTGAGGCGATGGGGGCATGAAGGTACTGAAGGTAGTGGCCGAAGGGACTGTGACGTCTTTCCGATACCCACATTTTATGATCGGTGTACAACCGACGTACGAGATGCCACCGCCCGCTACACTTTATGGGCACATCTGCAGCAGTCTCGGAGAATGGTTCGATCCGGCGGGAGTGAAATTCGCTATTCACTTTACCTATCAGAGCAAGTTCGAGGACGTGGAACACACTCACGTTATCGAGGGAAAGACTCAGTCAGGGAACATCAACCCGTACATAAGAGGGTTGCTGTTCCGACCCAGGTTGGTGTTATATCTAAATAAGCCTGAATGGGTCGACGCATTTCGTTATCCCAAGTACCCTGTAGCACTCGGCCGTTCACAGGATCTGTTCTCCTACCGGAGTGTAGAAATAGTTGACCTGATTCGAGGCACAAATGCCTACTTTGAACAGACGTTGGTGCCTTATGAACTGGTAAGGCATACATCCAGGGGCGTTGCTCTTCTAATGCCGCGATACCTTCGGTATGAGGAGGGTCGGTTTCCTGAGTTTGAGAGATATGTCATGTTGCGCACACGAGTACACTTCAGTGATCTGTTAGACATAACTGGGAGTCCGCTGGATTTTTGGCTGGATCCCACGTCCAACGCTGTAGAGGGAGATTACCTCGGGCTGTTTTTCCATGGGTGGGTTGAAGATGGAGAAGCCCAACTTATGGCTTGAATCAGTTGAGTGTATTTGGGCGAAGAGCCCGCACAAGCACGGCGGCACAGGTGAATCGCTCGGTGCTCACACGTGGAGAGTCCTGTTAAACCTTAAGTCTTTGGCGCTCTTGAAGCCGTGGCTCCCGGAGTTGATAGGCTATCCTTCGCTTTGGCACGTCCTTTTCTGGGCTGCGTTTTTCCACGACTGGGGGAAGATCGCAGAGGGCTTCCAACATAGCCTGCACGGAGGAGGTGCCTGGAGGCACAGGCATGAGGTACTATCTGTGCTGTTTGTCGATTGGCTAAAAGGCTTGCTAGAAAAAGACGAAGAACTGGCGGTTGTAACAGCGATCATTTCTCATCATCGCGACGCTGACGAGTTGTCTGAGCTTTACCCACTGGGGCTTGTGGATGAAGACGATGACCCGATTCGAGATCTGGTTAGCCAGATAAATGATACGGACCTGCAAATACTTTGGCAGTGGTTTAGCCAAATAGCAAAAGGTTGGGTTTGCCAACTGGGGTTTGATGCCTTCGGCGTGAGGTACCCTACCCACTTCCCCACTGGTGAACCCCAGGCTATTAGGGACGGCGCTCTACCTTCGATCAACAGGATGATGAAGGCCTACCTGCAGACGGCCAAAGACCTAAAGCAAGGAAGGAAACCTGACTTCGTACGGCAAGGGATTGTTTTGAGAGGCTGCCTGATCTTGAGCGATCATGCGGCCTCCGCCCATATCGGGGAGTTTAAAGGACTGACGATTTCGCGATCCGGGATTCTCACATCGCTGGGATTGGACCGGAGGGGTATCTACAGCCACCAGAGAGAGGCCATGGACGTTAACGGGTCTGCGCTACTTATAGCGCCCACCGGAAGTGGGAAGACGGAAGCCGCGCTGCTGTGGGCGGCAAACTTAAGAGAGACCAGAAACATTCAGCGCCTGTTCTACACTCTGCCCTACCAGGCCAGCATGAATGCGATGTACCAGCGCCTGAACGCCCTGCTCCCAGGCCAGGTCGGGTTGCTCCACAGCCGGAGCGCGCTGGCTTTGTACCGGAGCCTGATGGAAGAAGAGTCAGACAGAGCAAAGGCCACCCAGTGTGCTCAAGCGAGACACGACATGTCCCGGCTGCATTGCTACGCAGTACAAGTATTCAGCCCGTACCAGATGCTAAAGGCCGCATATCAGATTAAGGGATATGAGGCGGCGCTGGTTGATTATGCGGGGGCAGCCTTCATTATGGATGAGATCCATGCCTATGAGCCGCGCCGTCTCGCCATGATACTCGAATTTGCATCATTCCTAAAGCAGCAGTTTGGAGCACACTTCTTGATTATGTCTGCCACGATGGCTCAGGTGATTCGCAGCCGCGTCATGGAAGCACTTGGCCAGCCCGTTACGATTACCGCGTCTCAACCGCTGTTTGCCAGCTTCAGTCGCCACAGGGTACAAGTCTTGGATGGTGACATCCTGAGTGATATGGGGCTTGGGCGGATTCGCGAGGCATTTCTAAGTGGTCTCTCAGTGCTGGTGACCTGCAACACTGTACGCAGGGCACAGGACGTTTACAATCTATTGCGGCAAGAATATGATGCAAAATCAATCATTCTTGTTCATGGACGGTTTTGCGGACGAGACCGTTTGCAAAAGGAACAGGAAATCATTGAAGCCACTGGCGTAAACAGTCCTGACAGGCGTCCAGTGATTGTGGTATCTACGCAAGTAGTCGAGGTAAGTCTCAACATAGATCTTGATGTCATATTCTCGGATCCGGCTCCTCTTGAGGCTCTGATTCAGCGGTTTGGACGAATCAACAGAGCCCGGCGCCTCAAGCATGCTTCTGTATACGTTTTCTCAGAGCCGATTGATTCAAATCAAGTATACTCGCCGGAGATGATGGATAGAGCTGTTAACATACTACGTAGAATAAACGGGCTGGCCCTGGATGAAGGACAGGTGAGCAGTTGGCTTGATGAAGTCTACTCTGGCGACTTGCTTGAGGAATGGCAGAGTCAGTATGAGAAGGCGGCGGATGAGTTTCGAACCATCTTCTTGGCCAACCTGACGCCTTTCCACAGTGATGCCGCTCTTGAAGAGTCTTTCGACAGGCTGTTTGACGGTACTGAAGTACTCCCGCTTGCGCTCGAAAAAGAGTACAACTCTCTGAAAGCATCCAGCAGGCTTGAGGCTTCCCAACTGCTCGTACCGGTCTCATATGGTCTCTTGAACAGGTTAAAAAGGGACGGCCTAGTAATATCTCGGACCGGCGAATGGCCCAAAGTGGTGAATGTACACTACAGCAGTGAATTTGGGCTTGAGCCCGGCAGCAAAAAACCTTAGCTTGCATGGTGTGCCCACACGAGGCTGACCACAAACCTACCCACAGAAGTGCTGCCAGATGTCGGCCATCCCTTGCGATGGTTCCCATGAGGCTGCATGCCGTTATTCTTGCTTTTCCTTTTCACACGGATGGTCTTTTGCATCACCGTGGCATTCCTTGACTTGCTCTGGACTGCACTTTTCCGGGCGCTCTTTCAGCCTTTCAGGCCGCTTACAGCAGCAAGTACACACGGCGGTTTCCCTCCTTGCAAGATCTCTTTCGGTACATTCTTCCATCCTGCTACATACAGAAATATCCGGTCGTGGTGTGGTTGCCAGCTGTGAGAGGAAATCTGCGATCCTGTGCAGGGCACTTCTCTCTACCACGTAGTGAGTCCAGTAGCCGCGCTTCTCTCCACGCACCAGCCCTGCTCTTCTTAACAGCTGCAAGTGTTGAGAAGCTGCGGCGGGGGATATACCGATGCGGTTTGCCAGGGCGCCCACACAGAAGTCGTGATGGAGAAGCAAGCAGACGATTTGAAGACGTGTTTCATCTGCCAGCACTTGTAGCATTGTTGAAGGCTCCTCCTGACTAATCACGCCGAGACCACCAAACCATTTAAGCAATAACTTAATTAAATTGTACATATCTAAGATGGCCGAGTCAAGATCTCTGACCGGGTTTGGCATTCTCTCAGAGGACTTGTAGTTCAGCCGGGGCTGTTTTGGGGAATCCCGGCTGCCGGAGCTGTACGCAAAGGCTCAGCATATTTACATGGCGCGGACCGCATCCCTGTGTGAGTCTTCATCGAGGAACCGGGGGTTCTTGAAAGCGAGGAAGAGGGAGGGGTAGCCCCTCCCTCTCCCTCGGTTGATGCTCAGAGGGATCCTGTTGTGGTCATGCCTGGCCTGGAGCTGCGCTCAAACATCGGTCCGCCCCGCTTGACGCGTGCATGATGTGAAGCGCATGCCTGGTTGAGCATTTCCAGCTGCTCCTCCGTTAGCACCGAGTTTCTCGTCTCAATCATTTTCTTCTGGACCTGGTTCATCTGCTCCCTGAGCGCAACGATTTCTGCCCGGAGCGCCTCGGCAGCTTCGGTGTCAGGTTCTTTTTGCCATCTGATGTTCCTGAGCTCAAACATCTTTCGGAACAAGGCATCCCTGATGCTGCTTAGCTTTTCAAACGCGCTGTTATGGATCTGCTGTAACTTGCTTACCTGTTCATCACTGAGGTTCAAGCCATTGACCACGCAATCTTCGGCATTTTGCATTTTGTCTCCTCGGCCAAACCCTCCCCAGGGAGCTGCCAAGGCAAGGCCTGTAACTCCAAGAACCATCACCGACACCAACCCGAAAACCAACAGTTTCCGCATTGTTCAAGCACTCCTTTCGAAATTGTATTCTCGCCATGCATCCTGGTATAACGGATCTGTAACGATCTACCACCTTCCCCGGTTTCGGTCTTTCGTGTCCTGCCATATCCAATTCTACCCGCAGACTTTAACCATTGTTTGGCCAGTCCTTAACGAAAAATCAAACGTTCTGTCTCTATTGCTTAAACGAGTGATGAAATGGACAAGGCGTGACAGGTGTCGGGAAGACTATATTGACAGCACCGGTCTGCATATGGTTTGCTGCAGATATAAGGATCACCGGGATGGAACAGGAAGCGACCCGGAAACTCGCGTGTGCGGTCCTAGCACATAGAAGGGCGTGGATGCGATAGATACTGTCATCTCAACCGAACAGCGAGTGACAAAACCGAAAGTGGAGGGTGATGCAGTTGGGCAAAAAACGAATCATGTTCTTGTGTACCGGAAATTCGTGCAGAAGCCAGATGGCAGAAGGCTACATGAAGATGTTTGCGCCAGATTGGGAGGTATGGAGTGCTGGCATCCGCCCTGTGGGCGTAAACCCGAGGGCCGTATCAGTCATGCTGGAAGATGGGGTAGACATTTCCACACATACATCGGATCCACTGGATCCTGACTTGCTTTCCCGCATGGACGTGGTGGTTACCTTGTGCGGAGATGCCGAAGAGACTTGCCCGCTGACGCCTCCTGGGGTAAGAAGAATCCACTGGCCGCTGCCGGATCCTGCCAGGGCAGAAGGGACTGAGGATGATATCGTATCGGAATTCCGCAAGGTGAGAGACGAGATCAGGCGCAGGGTACTGGAGTTCATCGAGGCGAACCGCGAGACAGTGGGAAAATCGCCGTCTTAGAGTATTCTGCTGAATATTAAAGGTGTAACCGATCTTTGTATTATCCGACAAAAGATTTGCATTAAAATTAGAACCATCACCAGGGGAATTTGCTCCAAAGGGATAGAAAAATGTGGTAGGCAGGGGTATGTTTACTTCCGAACTGGACGACTCTTACTGTGTGCCACTGGACAGGAGGCGGAGCGGTCCTTCCGGGCTTGGATTTTCTATTGTGTCGTGTTACCGGCGCAGACACCCAAGAGAGGATGGGAACGATGATCGACTTTGAGTTAACAGAAGAGCACCTGATGGTCGAGAAGATGGTCCGCGATTTTGCGGCGAAGGAAGTAGCCCCTTATATCGCCCAGCTTGACCGGGAACACAGGTTTGACAGGTCCATTCTCGACAAAATGGCTGACCTTGGACTCTTAGGTATTTGTATCCCTGAAAAGTATGGGGGGAGTGGGTTTGACTACGTGAGCCTGGGTCTTGCATGTGAGGAGCTGGAGTTTGTCGACACATCCCTTCGCGTGATCATGTCGGTTCACGTTGGACTTACGTGCATGACCCTGGCCGCGTGGGCTACTGAGGAGCAAAAGCGAAAGTACCTTGTGCCGCTGGCGAAGGGCGAAAGAATCGGCTGTTTTGGTTTGACAGAACCCAACGCAGGTAGCGACGCTGTGGCCATCCAGTCCACTGCGGTGAAAAAGGGCGATCACTATGTCCTCAATGGAGAGAAGATGTGGATATCCCTTGCCGACGTGGCTGATGTGTTCTTGGTATTTGCCTGGACGGATCAGGAGAAGAAGAAGCGCCGGGACCACTCTGGCATGTCTGCGTTTATCCTTCAACGCGGAATGCCGGGGCTCACTACTGCCACGATACACGGAAAATTGGGCATACGCGCTGGAAATACGGGTTCCTTCTCCATGAACGATGTTGAGGTACCGGCTGAGAACCGTATCGGGAACGAAGGAGAGGGGTTTAAGATCGCAATGTTCGGGCTGGACCAGGGGAGGTTCACCGTGGCCGCGGGAGCGACCGGGCTGGTCAGGGCGTGTCTTGAAGCATCGAAAAGCTATGCTCTTTCCCGATATGCATTCAATAGGCCCATAGCAGAGTTCCAGCTGGTGAAGGAAATGATAGCGAACATGGTTGCGGGGTATGAGACTTCAAGGCTGCTTTGGATGAGGGCTGCGTGGCTGAAGAATAAGGGGATCCGTAATACCAGGGAGACGGCCCTTGCCAAGTGGGTGGCATGCGATGCGTCCGAACGCGCTGCATCTGACGCAGTTCAAATCCATGGCGCTTACGGGTACTCCGATGAGTATCCTGTTGAGCGATTCTACCGCAACTGCAAAGCAGCAGTCATTTATGAGGGTTCAAGGGAGATCCAAAAGCTTATGCAGGCAGACTATGCCCTCGGATTTAGGCAGGACAAGCAACTCCGTGTAACACTACCGCCGTGGCCTTTTGAGTAGATGAGCGGTCGTTATGCGATGCTTGGGAGAGTGCCGAGCCTCCCGGGGAGAATGTCCCGGAGGCCCGGCTTTCTGTTTTTGTTTCATCAAATACCTAGTGCACTGCGTTTTGCATCGATGTGTGCAATCATAATGGATGCGGCCTTCACCGGGTCTTCTTCTACAAGTACCTTACCGCCCAAGAGGTTTTCAATATCCTCTGTAAGGACCTTTGTGACAAGCTCGCTGCCTGTTACCGGAGGTACAGGACCGATGTGGGTGAGGAGCCCGAAAGATACTGCGAAGATCCCGTCGGCCACTGCCTTTTGCTCCAGGTACTCAGGGGCAGACGCAGCTACCGGCAGCTGGCTGGGATCTACGCCCAGGCTGTCAGCGATGGCCGTTACAGCCGCCCCAATGCGCCCGATATCTACACACGACCCAAAGTTCAGCACAGGCGGGATACCCAAAGCCTTGCAGACATCTCCCAGTTTCTCCCCGCATACATCGGTAGATGCCGGATCCATAAGACTCTCGATTTGTGCTCCGCTGCTTGTACAACCTGCGCTGATAACGAGCACGTTATTCTTCAAGAACTCCCTCATAATGGTAAGGCTCTTGAAGTCATGACCGTTTCGGTTGTTTGTACACCCGACTACCGCAGCGATGCCCCGGACCGAGCCGGTCTTTATCGCATCAAGCAGCGGATCGAGGCTGCCTCCCAGCGCTTTGAGGATGGATTCAATTCCAAACCCAGCTACGACTCGTGCTCTGTGAGAGGGAACATATACGTTCTCTGGGACGCGGTGCTTGAATGCATCAATGGCCATCCTGACAAGCTGAACTGCCTGGTCGGCTACCTTCTCAGGATCGTAGTCCACGTGGTCCTTAACACCGTCCATTCGGACGATACGGTCTACGCTTACAAGTCTTGTATGGAATTGGTCCGCTGCGAGTTTAAGACCGGGAATGGAGCAGTTCATATCCATCATTACCAGGTCCACGGCGCCAGTTGCCACGTAGTATTCTTGCATCATCCAGTTACCAAGCTGACCTGCAAAACCACTTGCGCTGGAAGCGGAACGCTGCATGAGTTCCTGACCTGTACACATTGAACCATACACCTTAATGCCCGAAGCACCGGCTTCCCTGGCAAGAGCAAGGAGTTCGGGTTTCTGGCTGGCCCAAATGACTGCAGAGGCCATCAATGGCACATGACCGTGGGCCACGATGTTCACTGTTTCAGGGTCTATAATACCGAGGTCAGCTTCGCTTTCGACTAATGCAGGAGACCCCAGAAGGATGTCCTGAACAGTAATGGTACCTACAAGTCCCATGTAACCGGTGGCAAGAGAGAGCCTTATCGCTGTGAGCAGGAGATCTGTCGGGTCGGTGTTTATGTTCGTCATGGACTTGGTTAGTGCGTCCCGGATTTCAGAGAGCACACCACCGGGCATGACCCCTAGTGCTTCCCACGCCTTCTTTCGGGACGCGGGAGCGAATACGTCAACCAGTAGCAGCCGCTCGTCGCTGCCCTTACGCAGTTCAGAGAGTATTGCGCTTGATAGCGCCTCCGCGAGCTGTTCATTCGATTTGCTGCTGTCAAGGCCGATGAGGCTGGCCACTTCTCGCAGCTTACGCGGGTCACCGATCCTGAACGGGGTCTGGCCTTGGGCGGTTGCTTTCAAGGTCTTTGCCAACTCTTCGAGGTGATGCGCATACGCTGCAGCGCCGTGAACTGCGAGGCGGACCAGGTTCCTGGCCACTATGGTGTCGGCCGTGGCGCCGCATATACCCGTGTCGGAGTGTGGACTGATACGACACGGACCGTGGCTGCACAGCTGGCAGCACAACCCCTGCAGACCAAAACCGCATTGGGGCTGCTGGGCTTCCCAACGATCAAAGACAGTGGTGATGCCCAGATTCCGAGTACGCTCATACATTTCGTTGGTACTTTTGTGTGCTGAGTAGCACGGTGAAGATGCACATGTGTGGCAGATGTTCATGCTAGTACGACCCTCCCAGGCTAGTGAAGTGGTAATATGTGTGATACTCATGAAAAGCGCGGTGTGAACAAGGCACCTCCTTTACATGCGGCGCTTTGGAATACGACTATTTTAATGATAAATACATACAGCATTATTATAGTGATAATAATCACTATGCGTCAAGTACAAACTTTCCTCGATGAAACAAGAGCCCACTTCCCGGACAAACACTTGGGAGAATCGCGACCGTGCCGAGCTGCCAGCTTCACAATAGGGCTGTTTGTGACCATGCCATGGGGTTGGTCACAAGGAATCATGTTTGAAGTAGCGAAATGTCGACATTATGAAAAGTAACGGGAGTTGTGACAGAATGAGTTTCAGGACACGTCTTTGCGATTTGCTGGACATCGAGTACCCAGTAATTCAAGGAGGAATGGCATGGCTCGCCACTTCCTCGCTCGCTGCCGCCGTTTCAGAGGCCGGAGGGCTAGGGGTGGTCGGTGCGGGTAATGCCCCGCCGGAGGTGGTGCAGAAGGAAATCAGGGAAGTGAAAGAGCGTACAGCCCGTCCATTCGGGGTCAACGTGATGCTGCTGTCTCCGTACGTGAAAGAAGTGATGGAGGTAGTGTTGAGGGAAAGGGTACCCGTAGTGACGACTGGCGCAGGTAACCCTGGCATATACCTTCCTGCACTTAAAGAGGTGGGCTGCAAGGTAATCCCGGTTGTACCAGGCGTATCATTGGCCAGGAGGCTTGAGAGGCAGGGAGTGGATGCAGTGATCGCGGAGGGGACAGAATCAGGTGGACACATAGGGGAGACCTCCACGATGGCGCTGGTACCCCAGGTAGTTGATGCGGTACGAATCCCGGTCATCGCCGCTGGCGGCATTGCAGACGGTCGTGGTATCGTGGCTGCGCTAGCTTTAGGTGCATCGGGTGTACAGATGGGCACGCGCTTTGTAGTTTCAAAAGAGTGCCCTGCCCATCCGAATTACAAAGCGATGATCATAAAAGCGGGTGATCACGACACCGTAGTTACCGGCCGAGTCACAGGACACCCGGTGCGCGTGATAAAGAACAGACTGGCCCGGGAAATGCTACGTCTTGAAGCTGAAGGCATCTCTGCTGAGGAATTCGAAAAGCTCGGAACTGGCAAGTACCCGCTGGCTGCCATCCATGGCGATGTGGAACAAGGATCTGTATTGAGCGGTCAAATCGCCGGGATGATAAAGGCGGAAGAGAGTGTGGCGAACATCTTCTCTGACCTTGTGCGCGATGTGGAGAAGACGCTCAAGGAGCTAGCGCTGTTTTTAGATGGACAAAGGGAGCGCTAAAATGGCGCTCCCTACAACACAGTCATCATCTTTCTATTTGCAGTGCAGGTTAAGCGCGGGAATGACAGCCAACCCCTTCTCCGTAAGTGCCCTGGCTGTCCGGTTTACTGCCTGGTGCTTATCCATGTAGTTGTTCTCCAAAAGCGGCATAAGCCCTCTGTCTATTACTTCTTGCTTTGGAATGAAGTAATCGAGGATGTCGGAGGGGTGCTCCCGCGTAGCCTCTACCTCAGGCGACCCGCCCTCATGTTTTGCGCTGATGTTTTTCACTGTTGCAGCCAGATCCAGCAGTTCTTCCGTCCTGTCGTACGGCTGCCTTACAATGCTCTTGTAGGCTTCTACGATGTGGTGCTCAAAGCGTACGTTATCCTCAAAACCGAGACGATTTCTAATAGTATCGCAAAGCCGGATTGTATCATTGTTGACTGAATTGGAGAAGTTCAAACCTATGAGAGGTGTGACGCCCTCAGCAGAAAACAGCTTGGCCGCCAGGAGGTTCAGCATTACTGTATACGGGTTGTCCATTCCCATAAAGACAGATGCCTTGAACTCGATGCCTACGCCGAGCTTCCGAAGCAGAAAGCCAAGTAGAAGTGTCCCCGGGTTTATATTTAACACCTGGCGTACCCCGTATTGCGTGTGATAATACAGGTATTCTTCAACCCATTTGAGCGGGTAGCCGTTGGGCTGCCCGGGGCCGCCGAAATAGCCGGTGATAGTATCCGGCCCTCCAAGGTGTACGTTGGCGCCGTCGGTACCCTTGGTGTCCAGGGTCTCTACCACTGTCGCTCCTATGACCTGCATGGCAGCATGTACCGCCAAAAGGTCACCGTCCGCTTCCTGCTCCTTCATGAATCTCACCCGAATGAACCTCCCCGGCATCAATTCTCGGTTGGCCAGCGCATGTCTGGCCTCCTTAATGAGCCAAGGGAAATACTGTAGCGCGCTGATCTCCAGGGTGACCGCTCTTGCATGATCGAAATGTACTTGGTGGATCCTATCTCCCAGCACCATTTCTTGATAAGTGCGAAGCGGCACGAAAGACCCGCTCGATGCCTGTTCCTGAAGCCAGAGGATATCATCGAGGTATGGAGACTTCTGCTCCTTCAACATGTCGAGCCGGGTTGCAAGCTGCCCTGCGAGTTCAGCCTTCTTGTTGATCTTGTCCACACCGCCAAATCGCTCCACTACCTCAAAGAGGGCGTTTACCACGGGGTTTTCAGGGTCCAGCAAGAAGCCGTTGATCTCGTCCAGGATACTCTCGCTGATCTTCAGCCGGGCTCTCAATCCCTCGTACACAGTGGGTTGCCTCCTGACATCAAGATTTCCGGATCCACCCGCACTTCGTCGAACGGGTATCTCCACAATTAACTTCGCTCCCGGTATGCAGTTTTCCTTGCCCCTTCATTACCCATACTTTTCGTTCACGGAGGAATTGAGGTGCAACGAACGAAAATACGGATAAAGCAGGGTCTGAGCGTGTACGGCCGCGTACTCTGTCGTGGCACGTCAGCGGCCGTCTGATGGTCTGACAGTTGGTTAGCACCTGGTGCGTCCGGAAGCCTGGCATCAGAAACAGCTGATTACACACAATGCCATCACGATGCGCGAGGCTTGCCACTGTAAACGTGCTTTGCTCATTTTATGTAAATCAAGGCCGAACACTAGGAGGTATCTTCAAGTGAACATTGTGAGAGAATTGGCGGCGCCAATCGTCGAGCGCACAATGGCTGTGGTTGGCTATAACATTAACATCATGAACCGGAGCGGGATCATCGTTGCTTCCGGGGATAGCGAGCGCATCGGTACTTTTCACCAGGGCGCGGCAATGGTATTGAAAACAGACAAGCCGCTCTTAATTGGCCCTTCGGAAGTAGACAAATTCCCGGGGGCGCGCCCGGGCGTAAACCTGCCTATCAGGTTTCGTGAGCAAACAGTGGGAGTGGTGGGGATCACCGGCCACCCCGACACCGTTGGTCCTTATGGGGAACTGGTGCGAGTGATGGTAGAGCTCATGCTCGAACGGGCGTACTACTCTGAACACATAGCGCTGGAAAAGAGGGCGCGTGACCACCTGCTACGTGGACTAATCTCGGGACAGCCGCTCAAAGTGCTGGAACAGCAGGCGGCCATGCTTGGCTTTGACCTTAGCATCCAGAGGCGCGCGGTGGTGGTGGACGTAGTGAGGTTCAAGGAACACGTCAGAAAGATGGTGGAGGATACCCAAAAGGGCGAGCTGGAAGTGCAGAGGCTAAAAGAGCGGATCCTCGATACTATTTCCGAGATCTGGAGGCCTGTGAAGCAGTCCATATCAGGCATGGCAGGCGCGGACCGCTTTGTGGTACTTGATCCGTCCGGACACAGCGAAGTGTACCAGTTGATCAGCAAGTTGATTACGCGACTGCGGAAGGACCTGGATGTCCAGATAGTTGTTGGTGTGGGCGATTGTGGGCATGACCTTTCGGTATCATATGCGCACGCGATGAAGGCGCTTGAAGCCTCAAAACGTCTGAACCTCCCAAGTCCCGCTTTTTTTGAAGAACTTGGGGCCGTTTCCGTGTTCGAGGACTTGCCCGTTCATGCCAGAGAGACTCTAATCCGCCAGGTACTGGGGCCACTTGCTCAGGACGAGTACAGGCATTTCCTGAAGACAGTGCAAGTATACCTTGAATGTGACTTGAATATGGCAAAGACTGCAGAGAGATTGTATGTGCACAGAAATACGGTCCGGTATCGGCTAAGGCATATCCAAAAGCTCATCGGTAAAGACCTGCAACGAGTGAAACACGCGTCTGAGGTCTGGCTTGCGCTTCAGATTCACACTTACTTTGCAGGCTAGCGCCTGTAACTTTGTACACTGTGCACAAAAGGGCGCGGTTCATCCGATTGCATATTTGACCACTGGATCAAAGGTGAGCGCCATCACGTTTGCAGAATTTAAAGATAAAGAAATGGAGGGTGGTCGGATTGAAAATCGTTGTGGCTCCCGATTCATTCAAAGAGAGTCTGACCTCACAAGAGGTATGCGAGTGTATTGTCCAGGGAATACGACGCGTGTTTCCCGGGGCAGAGATCGTGACCATCCCCATGTCTGACGGCGGTGAAGGGCTTGTCGATACCCTGGTTGCGGCGACTGGGGGGAAGCTGCAGCAGTCGGAGGTTACTGGCCCGCTCGGAGAGAAAGTGACAGCGGTTTGGGGCATACTCGGAGACGGTGCTACGGCTGTGATCGAAATGGCTAAGGCCTCGGGGCTTTCCCTGGTCCCACCAGCGCGCCGTAACCCTTCGTACACCACCACCCGCGGCACCGGAGAGCTGATCAGGCACGCGCTGGACCAGGGCTGTACCAGGCTTGTGGTCGGCATCGGGGGCAGCGCTACCAATGATGGCGGAGCGGGCATGGCGCGGGCGCTGGGCGTGCGTTTCTTTGATAGGGAAGGCGAGGAGTTGCCCGAAGGGGGGATTTATCTCTCCGAGCTTCACTCGGTGGACGTTTCCGGACTTGATCCAAGGCTGTCAGGCGTCCGGGTGGAAGTGGCGTGCGATGTGAAAAATCCGCTCTGTGGGCCAAATGGAGCGTCATATGTATATGGCCCCCAGAAAGGGGCCGATCCTGACATGGTAAAAAGGCTTGACGAAGCGCTCACGAACTATGCCAGCGTGCTTGAGTGTCTGCTCGGCAGGGACATATCCTGCGTCCCCGGGAGCGGTGCAGCAGGAGGTCTAGGCGCCGGGCTGCTGGCGTTCCTCAGAGCCGAGCTGGTATCAGGAGTGGAACTTGTGCTTGATAAGGTCCGGTTTGACGACGCACTTACAGCGGCGGCCCTGGTTATTACTGGCGAGGGGAAGATCGACGGGCAGACGATTTACGGGAAGGTCCCGCTTGGTGTCGCAAGAAGAGCTGCAAAGGCAAACGTGCCCGTGATCGCCATTGGCGGAGCGGTGACTCCAGAGGCAGACGCACTGTACAGCGAGGGCGTGTGGGCGCTCATGCCGTCAGTAGCGTGGCCGATGGATCTCGCTGTTGCGCTTGGCAATGCCAGACAGCACCTGATCTCTGCTTCTGAGCGTGCGTGTAGATTAGTGCGAATCGGTATGGCACTGGAGGTGATGCCTGCGCTGGGAAATTTGCCGGTATCCTAGGATAAAGCCGAAAGGGGAGAGAGCAAATGGTACAGGGTCCAATGCTCATTGTCATTCTTGTTGCTGCCATTGTACTAATCGTCCTTCTCACAGCCAAGGCCAAACTTCATCCGTTTGTCACGCTATTACTTGTCGCCTACGGCGTCGGAATCGCCTCGGGTCTGCCGACTAAGGACATTATCTCGGCAATCACCGGGGGATTCGGTAGCACACTTGGTTCCATCGGGATCGTCATCGCATGCGGAACGATCATCGGCTTCCTACTGGAAAAGAGCGGAGCCGCACTGGTCATGGCAAATACCATTCTGAGGATTGTTGGGGAAGCGCGCTCAGCCCTCGCTATGGGCATCACTGGCGCTGTCGTATCCATTCCGGTGTTCTGTGACTCGGGTTTCGTCATTTTATCTCCGCTGAACAGATCTCTTGCTGAGCGCTCAGAGAAATCGCTTGCAGTATTCGCAGTAGCGCTCAGTATGGGGCTTTATTCAACGCACGTATTCGTGCCTCCGACCCCTGGACCCATCGCGGCTGCAGGCAACCTGAGCGCGGATCTGGGGACCGTGATCCTTCTTGGACTTCTTGTTTCTATCCCGACAGTCATCGCAGGTTATATCTACGCCAACTACATGGGCTCAAAAATACAAATTGAACCCAAACCAGAAGCTACTTTTGACGAGATCACAAAGACCTTTGGCCGCCTGCCGTCAGTCGGGCGCTCGTTCGCACCTTTGCTCACACCGGTAGTGCTCATTGCCTTGAAGTCCGTGGCCGACTACCCATCCAAGCCTCTAGGCGCCGGCTCTTTTGCCGCATTGCTCAGTTTCCTTGGTCATCCGGTCACTGCGCTCTTAATAGGTGTATTCCTCGCATTCTTCACCTTCCCGAAGGTCACGGAGGACGTGCGCGGCAGCTGGGTGAACGAAGGGATTAAGAACGCGGGCATCATCATACTGATCACTGGGGCTGGCGGCGCTCTCGGAAGCGTGCTGCGAGCGACGCCCATTGCTTCTTATCTCGGTGAGTCGCTAAGCGCGCTGAAGATGGGAGTATTCGTACCATTTATCGTTGCGGCTGCCCTGAAGACCGCACAGGGGTCATCCACGGTATCGCTGATCACCACATCAGCGCTGATGGCCCCGCTGCTACCTGCGCTCGGACTGGCCTCACCCATGGGGGCTGCGCTCACCGTACTGGCAATAGGGGCGGGTTCGATGACCGTCTCCCACGCGAACGACAGCTACTTTTGGGTTGTGGCACAGCTGTCTGATATGGATGTTACACAGGCGTACAAGCTCCAGACCGTGGGCAGCCTCGTTACCGGTATCGTGGGTATCATAGTGGTGTTCCTTCTTAGCCTGTTCCTCGCTTAAACCCAGGTCGCAAAAGACGGGGGGGGGGGCAGCCCTCCCGTCTTCCGTTGTGCGCAGTGGTGAAACACAGTGAAGACAAAGACAAGAGCCGTGTTACAAGATACGGCTGAACCGGGAGGGGTCGGCGTAGTTGGCAGATGGGTCAAACTCGCAGTGGGTTTTGGACTGAAAAACTCACAGGGCGCCTGGTAACACTGAGCGCCCTTGATAATGCCGCCTCGGCTTATGCATGGTCCGGTAGGGACAGCGCCGTGCTGAGGCCTCAGCGCTGCCCCGCGGGTTTATTACAGGCGGAACGCCTGGACTATGTTCCTGAGCGCCTGTGCCATCTGCGCAAGGGAACGGGCGGAGTCAGCCATCTCTTCGACAGAAGCTGCGATCTCCTCGGCGGAAGCAGAAACCTCTTCTATGGAAGCAGCGTTTCGCTCGCTTGCCCGGGCGATCTCATCTACAGAACTTGTAGTTTGAGAACTGGACGCAGCCATCTGCTCCGCTGCTGCCGAGTTTTCTTCTACCACTGACGCGGCTGCGCCTACCGCTGTCTGCAATGCCCGTGCAGCAGTTCTTATCTCTTCGATGGCGGATCGTACCCGCTCAAATTGGCTTTCTGCCTCGCTTACCGTGGAGACTATTCGTCCGAGGAGGTCATTGGTCTCGGTTGCGGCTGCCATGCCCTCTCTGGCGGCTGATGCACCGTCGTGTACCGCCTTCATGGCTGCTTCCATGCTCCGCCTGATATCGCCGATGAGAGCGGCGATCTCTTTTGTAGATCTGCCGGACTTCTCAGCCAGTTTTCTCACCTCATCGGCTACTACTGCGAAACCGCGACCGTGTTCGCCAGCCCGGGCAGCCTCTATCGCAGCGTTCAACGCCAGCAAATTGGTCTGTTCGGCGATATCGTCTATTACCTGGACGATCTCTGCGATCTTCTCTGAACGCGAGGCCAACTCGGACATGCTGTTGCTGATCCGTTGGCTGGTGTCGTTAATGAGCTTCATGCGCTCCATGGTCCTGTCGGCCGCTTGCCTACCTACTGCCGCTGCCTGGCTCGCCCTGCCTGAGGCTTCAGCGAGGCCCTTTGAACAAATCTCGACTTCATCCACTGCTTTGCCCATTGTGACTGAAGTAGCCGAGGCTCCGGCGAGACTGTGTGCCTGCTGCTGTGCGCCCTGTGCTACCTGCTCGATTACACCGGCCAGCCGTTCCAGTGCGACAGAAGATTGCCGGGCGGATTCAGCCTGGCTTGCGGTTTCTCGGGCCACGTCCTGTACGGTCATGGACATTTGTTCGACTGCGCTGGACACCTGAGCTGCTCCATTGGACAACTGTTCAGAGGCAGCTGCAACTTGCTGGGCGGACTCGAAAGCTTGAGACACCACTTGTCTTAAATTGGCAACCATCTTAGCGAACGCCCGTGTCAGCTGGCCTACCTCATCATTTGACCGGGAAATCGGTACCTGTACATCCAGATCCCTGTTTGCCACACGGTCGACGACTACTGCCAGTTTGGCCAGCCGATTTGAGGTCCGTGCGGAGACGTAAAGCCCTATAAGCAGCGCAACCGCAGCGCTCAAGATGGTCACTGCGAGCGCACTCCTCTGCGCCTGCCTGGCAGACAGAAGCGTGGCATCGACGGTCTTGCGCATGTGCCTTTCCTGACTGTCAGTGAGGTCCCGCAGTTCCCGAGCAAAGCTGTTGCGGAGCACTGAGTATTGTTTCTTGTAAAGGTCAAGCGCTTCTTCTTGATTCTCACTGGCGAACTGGATCATCCGCCGTTCGAGCGACACCAGCTGTGAGTGCAGAGAACTCATGGATGAGTATACAAGTAGGTCCTCCTCGTCGCGCGCGCAGGTCTCGGCTTTTCTAAGATTGTTTTCGAGCAGCGCGCCCATGGAGCTATACACGGACAGATCCCGGTCGCTTCTTGGGTCTATGAGAATACCCCTGACTGCATCGGCTACACTGACTTCCTGGTACTTGATCTCCTGTGCGAGCAAGAGGTTAGCAAAGTCCTCCTCAAACAGTTTCGAGAGTGTGGATGCCTGACGTGAAAGGCCTGTGTAGAGGATCCAGTTACCTATCGCCATCGCGGTGATGGCTATGAGAAAAGCGCAAAGAAGCAGCACCCTTATGCTTTTTAGATGACGCATTTTCCCGCCCCCCGGTTGTTTGTTAGCAGATGCCCCTATCTCCGGTATCGAAGTTCATGTGGAGATACTTAAGAGCATGGAGGCGGATCGCAGCGGAACTCAAAGGATCAAAAACGCGGGTTGGGCGCAGGTGAGAGTACGGACCGCAGGGAGGAAG
>DYEP01000138.1 GCA_020725675.1 Symbiobacterium sp.
GACATGGGGCGCACGCTGACGCACAAGACCATCGTGGTGGAGATGTCCCTTTCGGGGATGAGCACCCAGGAGATCGCACGGAGGATCTACCACTCGCCCGAAGCGGTGGACCAGTATTTGAAGACCTTTGACCGGCTCCTGGTCCTGCGACACTTCAGGCTTCCGAAGAAGCTCATGGTCCAGGTCACAGGCCACAGCCTGAGCCTGATCGAGGAGCACCTCGCCATTGCGGACAAACATTTCCCGACCACCGAGGCACTGACCCAGTACCTCACAAGTCGGGGAGTGGATCTGGAAGAAGCCGGATAGAGCAGCTAGCGGTTATCTTCCATAGCCGCCCCTTGCATCCTCCTTCTGGTGTCCGGGCAACCCTTCGAAACCGAAACACACAGTCGGCGCTGCGTTATTGAAGTCGCGGATATCGGCTGCTGAGTACTTGAGAACGCGGGAGGGGTGATTTATCAGGAAATAACTGGTGTCAGCGTAATTCTCCTGGAGGTAAGCAGCGCCTGCCACGGCATCCGCATGTGTGACATTCCGCTTGACAAGGCCTTCCCTTGCGCGGCTTGTATCCTTATCTCCGGCATCGAACATGTATTCAAAGTCACTTATCGCAGTTGGGACATCTTCGATAATGGCAACGCTTGCGTGTTCGTGGGAAGGAACGTTCCATTCAAGACCCTGGATGAGCGTCTTGTTCGGGTATCGAGACTGCAGAGCTTGAAGCAACGGATATGAATAATCGCGGAGCGACTGCCAGCGCCACATAAGAAGACGCCCATTCTTGTCCTTAACCGGATTACCGATAATATAGGGTGATGGGGTGACCTTTTCCCAGTACATGCCCTCGGGGTTACGCGCGAAGGCTCCTCCATGCTCCGAATTAGCCATCCAGTCCAGTCCGAACGTGTCAAATGCATGACCTACTACATCTGCCTGAGTATGGTTTCCGTCCGTCAGGAAAGTGTGGGTATGGAAGTCTCCTGTGATCCATTCACCAGCAAACGCAGAGAGACTACCCGCCGCTACCATGAGCACGGTTAACATCAACACGACGCTCATCCTGAATGATGACCTGTACACCGAATACCAGCCCCTTTTAAGGAAGAATTGGTCTCGAGTTCCGACGCAATCATAAAGGATGAACGTTAAGATACCATGTCAATGGAGTAAACATCCCGTGAACGTATCATGACCCGATCCACAGGAGGCACCCATCCCACGGGGACATAGATGCTATCACTGTGTCTCGGCACCTGCCGCCTCGCACCCTTCCTGGACCCAACCCGAGAGGGGTGAGGTGTTTCCATAGCGGTGCGGGCTACCATCTAGCCCGGCAACGCGAACCGGGTTCCCCCTCGACATGCTGAGTCGATCACCCTTCCAATAGGGACTTTGCCTCCAGAGCTTCTCTGGATTCCGGGGCAAGCTCTATCACCTTTTGCCAGTTCTCCCTGGCCTTGTTCTTATCACCCTCTTTGGCATAGGCCTTTCCGAGGCCAAGGTATATCTGGGCCAGGGTATCTACGTTGAATTGCTCGGGCCTGTCCTGGCTTAAGGTGATAAGATACTCGAAGTCCTTGATAGCCACCTTCGTGCGCCCAAACATATAAGGCAGGGCCAGGCTTGTATGAGCCCTCACCAGCCTCACCATGACGGCATCGGGGGCGAGTTCAACGGCTCTATCCATCTCCTGGATCCCCTGGTTCACGTAGAAAAGCTTTGCAAGCGGGAACCAATCTTCCCTGCCCTTAATGGTAAGCAGGCTGCCGTACCATGCATGGGCCTCAGCGTTGTCAGGCTCTATCTTCAGCACTTCCTTGAAGACTTGCTCAGCTCGTTGAAGTGCATGTTTGTCTCCCTCCAACGCCTTGCTATGATATATAATACCGAGCTCCATCAACAGCTTTGTGTCCTTGGGGTTCTCCTTCAGTTGCGCCTCCAATTCCTGAGTTCTTGCAGCATCGGCAGCCAGAGTCGCTGGCGTGAAGACGACCATCGTAGAGCACACGGCCATTATCGCCGTCCATGTTAATAAGGAGACAACTGTATTCAACCTGTTATTCATGATAAGACCTCCCTCGTATCACATATTGTTTCATTCATGCCGGGCCACGCATCTTCCAGTTCATTATGTCATTCGCGCAGATCCTCCCGGCGATCACCACTGCTTCAATCCCGCCACCAGGAAAGGTGGAGGCACTGGCAAGATACAGCCCTTTGATGGGTGTCTTGAAATATGGCCTTTTGGTATCCTTCGACTGGTCGAAGGCATAGATCGCTCCTTCTGGCATGGCGGTGTAAAACTCTAGCGTCCTCGGCGTTGCCGCATCCTCTACGATGATATGGCTTGCGAGACCGGGGATCGCCTTATCCGCCTGCTTTATTAGCGTGCGGGCAAGTTCCTCTTTCCTTTGAAGATATTCCGGGGTTCCTCTCGGAGGGAAATCGCGGTAACTCGCGCTGGCTAGTAGCGTGACACTGGCACTACCCAGGGGTGCAAGATCCGGATCTGCATTCGAGCCTATGACGATCCCGTACCCCGCATCAAGATTGTGGATGAGGACCGGGTAATCTGATAGGTCCATATCCACCCCCAGGAATACCATGAATACCGACGGGGACATCTTTAGGCCCTTGATATACCGGGCGAATGCCGGTTTTAGGTGCTCTTCTCCTACCAGGTCCAGGAGAGCTGTCTTAGCATTGACGTTGGCCACCACCACACGGCTTTCATAGGTCGTATCGCCCACCTGAACCCCCTTGACCTGCACCTCCCTGCCAGCCATGGCCTCACTTGTCTCCACTAGAATCCTGTCAATCTTGTGCCTGAGCAGCACCCGACTGCCATGTTCTTCGATATACTGCTTTAGCGCCCCCGCAAATCGAAGTGCGCCTCCCTTGGGGAAATATCCCCCGTGAAGGTAATAGGATACTACGGCAGTCAGCGCGCTTGCCGCGGGGGTCTTACCCGGCTCTGTCCCAACATAGCCTATGAGAGCGGATAGCAGCGCTTTGAGGGTTTCACTCTTGAAATGCTCGTCGAGGACTTGTTTGTAGGTCTTATTCATCCAGCTATAGAAATGCGGGTGTTCCCTAGGGTAGTTCAAGAGTGCCTTTGCCCCAAAGACCTTAGCGATGAGTTCTGCAGGAAGCGGAGTCCCGTACGTTGCGGCCTCCCGGTAGACCTCTTCATAGGCCCTCCTGGCCATGTCGAAGAAGTCAGCAATACCGCGAGTTTCCTCAGGGAACATTCCCTGAAGTAGGGCTATGAATCCTCCGAGATCCGGCGGGGCATCGATATTCTGGCCTTTGAAAACATATCTCGAAGTGTTTTTTATGAAGAAGTCTTCTTGCCTGAGCCCGAGATCATCCAAAAGGTAGCGAACAGGGCCGTTTTCCCACAGCCCGCTTACAGCCTCCACCCCGGTGTTGAAGGTAAACCCCTTCCGGCGGAACGACGAGCAGTAACCCCCCGGGAGGTAGTGTTGGTCGAAGACCGCAACCCGGTAGCCCTCGCGGGCGAGCAAAGCCCCGCAGGTCAATCCGCCAATCCCGGAGCCGACGATTATCGCATCATATTCTTTTCCCTCTCCCTTCTCCTCTCTTGCGGGGTGCCCTCCCCTGCTCCTTTCACGGCCAACGTCGACCCGCCAGTCGTTTCCCTTGAACTCTCTCAACGCAAAGTAGGCGGGAGCGGCCAGAGGGAAGACGATGGAGAAGAGTATTCCTAGAGCCACCAGAGCATTTGAGACCACGACGTTGAAGGGAAACCGCGAGAGAATGTATACTACTGAATTCACCAGGAATATGAATGCCCAAAGGGCGGTAATGATGTTATTAATCAGGAGGAAAGTTGGGTCGTGCCAGTAAGTCTCAGGATAGTCCCTCTTTGAGACCTGCACGGTATACGGCTGCTTGAGTATCAAAGAGACGACCGCCATGATGAAGAGGGCAAGATACCCGAGGAAACCGCTGTTATCAATGAATAGGCTCGATTTGAGCCCAAAGGTGACCAAAGCCGCGACACCAAAGAATGCCACTGACACCAGATCCATGAGGTTGAAACTCCTGTTAACGGCCTCCGAAATCACAAGGAGGACGGCCGCTAAGAACCCAACTGCAACGCCCAGGGGCTTCCCCACGCCAGCTAAAGTCCAGTAGAGTATCCACGGGATAAATGAGATGAGGATATAGACCATACCAGGTATCCGGGACTGTTTCCGTATCCAGAGCTGCTTCCCCACGCTCATAAGGTATCCCCCTTTTCCACCCCGGGTTCGCCTGGGTTACCGTTTTTGAGTTCATCCAGGAACCTCTCAAACCAGCTCTGGAGGAAGGCGAAGAAGTCCTTGCCGAATCGAAGGGTGTACATCTGATATATATCTGCCTTGCCCCTTACTGCGAACTCAATCATCTCAAGCTTCTTCGAAACCGCCCTTATCTCCGAGAGATGCTGGGTTACCGCCGCCTCAATCTTCTCTTTGGGAAGGTGCGCGAAGAAGAACATCCTCATCAAGAAGTCGTATTTGAACTTGCTCTCGCCGGGTGGCCCTCCAAGCCACCGGAGAAACTCCTCGCGCCCTTCATCAGTGATAGAATAGACCTTCCTGAGGCGCCCGCTTTCTATTGCCTCGCTCGACTTCACAAGCCCTCTTTCTTCTAGTTTCCTGAGGGCAGGATAGATGCTCCCGTAGCTCGCATCATAGAAAAACGACGTGCTGATGCTCATAAGCCTCTTGATATCATAGCCAGTCATGTCTCCCATGGTCAGAAAGCCAAGAATGACATGCTCCATGGTTTTGCACTTCCCCACTACCCGCAATACATCGTTCCGATATATATCATATCGATATTGGGCGGTGGTGTCAAGGGGGCCTTGGCACTCCATTCCGCGAGTTGGCGTAGGGTATGCAGTTTAACGCGCATGCATGTTGTGCAAACGTCAATCGAAAAGTTGACCACCGCGCCGACCGAAAAGTTGACCACCTAGAGAGATAGTAGCTATCGGTAGGGTACAGGCTTACGACGGTGTCCGTCCCCCCTCCCCCTAGGGGGAGGGGGCGACATTTGACATTTTATGGGTCTGCTGCTTCCGAGCCATCCACCTCCTTTGCACCTTTTGTCTGCTCGGTATGCTCGCGCGCCGCAGGCCCCGGATCTATCCCACGTAAGGAAGCCTGGCGGGCGCTTATGCTCTGCCGAAAACGGTAGCTGTCACCGTTCATGAGGAGCATATGGCAGTGATGGGTCAGCCGGTCGAGAAGGGCTGCCGTGAGCTGCTCGTCTCCAAACACCTTCGTCCAGTTCCCGAATTCAAGGTTCGTCGTCACGATCGTGCTCCTCCGTTCGTAGCGCAGGTTGAGAAACTGGAAGAGCAGTTGACCTCCGTTTGCGCTCAAGGGCACGTACCCGACTTCGTCGAGGATGAGCAGGTCTATCCTCATCCATTGGCGTTCAGATCGCGCAAGCTCGTGGTTCATCTGGGCGCTTAGCAGCTCGTCGATGAGAAATGACGCGTTGTAGAATCTCACCCGGTACCCCTTCTTACACGCCGCGTGACCGAGCGCTATTGCGAGGTGACTCTTGCCGGTACCACTGTTCCCGACCATCACGACGTTTTCCGCAGCCTTGATGAAATCGCACTCTGAAAGCGCGAGCACCTTCATCTTGTCCAGCGTCGGTATCGCGGAGAAGTCGAATGAATCCAGGGTCTTTACGAGC
>DYEP01000139.1 GCA_020725675.1 Symbiobacterium sp.
AACGCTTCATATCAAAACATAATCCCTGCTACATGATTTGAAACTCGTCTCAAAACGGCCAATATTGCCTATGAACTGTCGAACGCGGGTAGAAGGAGGGATTCGGAAACGGTGGACGAAATACGTGGTGAAGGCTGCCTTGCTCGTCACCAGATACTACCGGCGTGCCCCTCGTCACAAAGGTTGCAGCACGCGTGAAGTTCAAACTCCGATCTGATCCGTGGGGTTACGGGTACTTACAAACCTACATACTAGTTGTGGCCTCCCAATTTCTAGCCTTAGAGATTACTTGTTTTATCCTCTTTGTTAAGATTCGCTGGAGTTCCTTCACGAGCTTGGTAATACCGCCCAGGTGGGGAGTCCGATGACCTATCCATTTGCTGTGGTATATAATATGGAAAAATTCTGGATGTTAGCAGCGGTGTTTGGGGCAGTCATCCTCAGCACCACGTTGGCGGTGTGTTTTTTCTGTAGTAGTTTGCCTGCAAATCGCAAATACACTCTACTTGCTCTTCAGATGCTAATCCTCGTTATTCAATGTGGTCAATTCCTTAGTTTGGCTGCGACCCCCGCGGAAATCGAGTTCTTTGTGCGCACGCAGACTAGTGGTCTTTGCTTGCTGGGGTTGACTTATTTTCTCTATGGTTACGTCTCCGCTTTTCACCGTTACCCAACTCTTTCATTTTGTATAGCCATATCAATAATGCCTGTGGCAGCTGTAGCATTCGTTTGGAGCGACCAGTTGCATCATTTGTTTTATACCATTTACAATACGTTCTATTACCGATATGAGCAGTCTTTCACACTAGTAATGATTTACAACTACTTGTTAGCCCTGGCCGGGTCGGCCCTACTTGGCACCAAAGCAAGAGGAAAGTGGAGTTTTCGTCAGTCTATACCCGCATTTGGGGCGGTTATTTTTTTAATGGCTCTTGACACTTTTGAATTTGTTGGACCTCGACTTAGTATTTATGATCTTACGCCTGTGGGCCTTGCTGTTGCTCAAATTTCGTACCTCGTAGCAAGGCGGCCTATTTCAGGCTATCATAATGTCCTGCGAACGAGGATGAGTGCCTTGAATTGCATTGAACAGTCTGTGGTGATTACAGACCGCCAGAACAGAATACTTTATCATAATGAATCACCACTCAATGTCCAGATGAATTTGCGGGAAGGACAGGATTTTGTCGGCATTCCCTCAAGGGGTCTGGTATTTGAAGAGAAACTTGAGTCCGCGAGGGTCGGCGAACAAGTTGCGAATGGAGAATTTGCCTACGTTTTCACAGGCTCGATAACTCCAAGACATTATTCCTACTATGTACGTACGCTGGGAGCAAGAAAGGGGCAAGTGGCAGGGTTGCTTTACTCGTTCAGGGATGTGTCGGCATATAAGGAACTAATCGAGGAACTGAATAGAAGACACCACGAGCTGGCTGCTGCGTCGGAGCGCCTGCAAGAGTACTCATCCATTGTCGAGAGATTGGCAGAGGAAGTGGAACGGGAAAGGGTAGTGCGCCAAGTCTATGATACAGTAGAGGAAGCTGTATCAAGAATAGTGGCTAATTTGCAGGAAATGGAGAGTGAGGAGGGACCGGAATTGATGGAACACAGCATTGCGGAGTGCCTGGAGTTTGCCAGGAGTAGTATTCGAGAAATCCGCAGTTCAGTTTGTTCGTTGTCTGCGCCGAGCAGAGAAGAGGGGTACGGGCGATGATCCGTGTTCTAATAGCCGATGACCATGCGTTGCTATCAGAAAGCCTACAGTTTATGCTGCAGCAATACGGCGACATAGAAGTAGTTGGGATTGCAGCGGACGGCAGAGAAGCTGTAGATATGTGCATGGAACTTAAGCCAGATGTTGTGTTGCTAGACATAAAAATGCCAAACTGCGACGGCCTCCTAGCCACGGAAATAGTCAAAGCCTCCTGTCCCCAAATGAAGGTAATCATTTTAACTACTTTCGAAGAAAGAGAAAACATATCAGCTGCGATACAGAAAGGCGCAGACGGCTATATCTTAAAGGGGGTAACCCCTGGCGCACTGGTACTAGCCATAAAATGTGTGGTCGCAGGTTTTTGTGTATTCAATACAAGTGTGAGGGATATCCTTCGGGCAGAAATGGCCAATCCGCCTCGACAGGAAACAGAACCGAAAAGCGTTTTTAAACCCGAGGATATCAGGATTATTGAGCTGATTTCAGATGGCAGAAACAACAAAGAAATTGCCGAGATCATGAATTATTCGGAGGGAACGATCAAGAATAGGATTTCCAGAATGTTAGAGATGATTGGGGCCAAAGACCGTACACAACTGGTATTATACGCCTTGAAGAATAGCCTTCTTTAGTTTGTCAGGGGTGACAGTGTCAATGGTCTTTGATACTGAGTGGCTTTATGACATCTTCTTTCTTGAAGCGTGGCACCTGTTTTCCATTGTCCTGGGCACCTTTTTTTTCGGTTGGATATGCTTGCAGGCGAGACGAACAGCACTTCTGTACCATTATTTGGCGGTGCAGGGAATCATTCTAGTTTGGCTGGCCTGCAAGGTTTTCAAGACGCTGGCACCTACTGCGGAACTAAAATGGATTTTTATTGTTGCTCAGTACTTGGCGGTTTGCTTTGTGGGCAGCGCTCTCTTGTTTTTCGGATATGTTTATGCGCGAGGAAAACCCTTGCCCAAAAAGCTGTACTTTCTTTTGAACATCCCGCCGACTTTCTTCTTTATAGTAGTGGCGACTAACCCAAAACACCACCTTTTCTACTCTTCCTATGACTTCTTAGGGGATACCTTTGGTCCACTTTTCTATCTTTATACCATTGTAACCTATGCATATATGGCTGTGGGAATCTTTTTCTGCGCTTCCAGATTTAGAAAAGAGCAGGGCGGAAACAACATCCAAGCCCGACTATTGACCTTGGGTATCATCATACCTTTGATTTTCAATGCCTTATATGTCTGCGATCTTATTGACCCTCGCTTTGATCTCACTCCCGTAAGTTGTAACCTGTCCTTGGTCATCTTAGCTTATGCTATCTATAAGCATCGTTTCCTGGACATTGTCCCCCAGGGTATCGCGGTAGCTCTTGACAATTTGCAAGAAGGTGTGTTGGTGGTCAACAACAGAGGGCAGGTTCTGGACAACAATAGGGCTTTGGCCTGCCTGTTGGGGATTGAAGATGACGTAATTACTTTGCGGAGTGTGGACGAGGCTGACGAATCCCTTGCCAAGATATGTGGTGAGGAAAAAGTGATAACAAGATTGGTGGAAGACGCGCGTGCTGAAATCGGGATTCAGATTAGGGAGATTGTTCTTTCTGGTCAGCTAATCAAAAGTTTAACTGTGCAGGCGAAGACTTGGCAGACCGATGGGAGGAAAGAAGGATACGTAATTATGTTATATGATAACAGCCGCTACCGGGAGCTAATAACGGAACTGGAGGATCGGAACAGCGAATTGGACTTATTAAACAGAAGGCTTCAAGAGCACGCCGAGAATCTTAAACGCCTTGCAATAATGAGGGAAAGGAATAGGCTTGCCCGAGAGATCCACGATGTTATGGGACACTCTTTGGTCTTGCTTTTGAATATTCTAGAGACTAGTAAGTTGCTGCTGGCTACCGATCCCTATATGGCAAGGCAAAAAGCACGAGAGGCGTTGAATTATGCCAAAACAGGTCTTCGAGAACTGAAGAGCGCTCTTCGGGAAGACAACAAGAGACAAGATAAGGCTATTGAGGAGTTGCTGGCAGATCTGGAGAAACTCGCTGACAGGTACAGAGTAGCCGGGATGAACGTGGATTTGACAGTCAAAGGACACCGGCGATCCCTGGATTTTCCCTTGTATCATACAGTGTTCCGACTTTGTCAGGAGGGACTGACCAACGCTTTACGCCACGGTAAGGCTGAGGAGGCGAGCATCTTTATCAGATTCAGCCCTGGCGAGACAGAGGTATTCATCCTCGACAACGGTAAGGGATGCCAGGTCATAAAGAAGGGCAACGGACTAACCGGGATGGAGGAAAGAGTTAGCCGGCTAAATGGGATGCTGAGGTACGGGTCCAGCGAAGAAGGAGGTTTTGTTGTACATGCCCGTGTGCCGCGTTAAGAGCATAACCAATAGTCACTTACGGACTAGCCACGAGTCACTGCATTCAGTGACTCGTGTTAATTGTGGGGACGAAGATATCTCAAATAGAATAAAGACACAAGGCCGTTTTCAAAGCAAAGCGGTTTGTACTAACTAGATAAGAAAGGCTGGTCAAGCATGAAAAAGAGGTTCGCTTTTTGGATCACTATGTTCATGGTTATTGGGCTCGTTTTTTTATGTGCAGTAGGATGCGCTAAGAACACGGATACGGTTACAGTCAAACCAGGGGAGACGACTATCAAATACACTACTGATGTCCGGAAAGGAGTAGAGTTGCCGGCTGGCTACCCCAATGACATCTTTCCGGTATACAAAGACGCCTGGGTCATGAGCGCGGTAGCTCTTGACAAGTCTTATACGCTGGTTTGTTACAGCAAAGACAGCGTTCAGGATGTTGGCGCGTTCTACGAGGAAGTGCTTAAGAACTCCCAGATTATTGCACAAACGGTCGAGGCAGACGAGTATACCGTTATGGGAACGAAGGGCGGGTATACCTACACTGTTTGCGTAACTAAGAATATGGAACAGGACAAGGAACTCAAAGAGTTTCCCACAGTGCTGGCTATAAATCTGGTGCCGGCGCCCTAATGCTAGCTGAAGGGCATCAAAGACCGGGCGAAGTGGCTGGGTATACCTCGGAAAGTGAAATCTAAGGGAGTGATTTTTGCATGTTCAGGTCTTCTTCAAACAGAAGGCTGCTCGTGTTGTTCCTCTTGCCGGTTCTCGTAATAACTTGGATGATGACCAGTTCTTTAGCCCATGCCTTTGTTATAACTGACCTGGGAACCCTAAGCCTTATTAATAGCAACCTGATTCAAACAATTGGCCCACCAAGCCTTCCCAGCATCTCCCAGGAGGCCAGGTTAAGAGGTCTTCAACCGGCGTCACTGAAAAACGTTCACTTAAGATTGAAACCGGGTGTGAAATGGTTGACCGAAGCACAGGCGCAGGTTATAAAGAACCACGCTAGCGCTGGCAAGATAAGTTCACATCTGTTACCCACTGTTGAGCCGGGCAAGATCTATATCGACCCGTTTTCCCTTGTAGCCTTGGAGTTTGTCAGGGGCGAGGGAGGTATCTTATACATCTTATTGGCTGACGATGATGCTCTTGTGGAAGAGATCTCCATCCCTGAACAGACAGTATTTCTCAACGAGGCGAATATCACATACCTAACTCAAGGGATCAACATTACCTCGTATAAGATGAAATCAGGGACTACGGAGAGGGCTGGATTCAATCTATATTTCGACGAAAGACAGACGCTACCAGGATATGATCAGGAGGGCAAACGCATAGAGGTTGCTCTGAAGGGAAGCCTCAACGTAGATTCCCCTGCCGTGGAGGTCAAGTACACTGAAGACAATGGTTATAAGTTCATTTTCTATGCGTCCCAGAGGGCGGAAGTGCAAGCAGAGCTACTCGCCCAAGTAAAGAAAGAAGTCAAAATCCCGTTGTATGACTTTACTGTTCCTGCAGAAGGCTGCAAAGTCACGGTGGGATTTTTCCTTGTCTTAGGCGTTGATGGCAGAATCACGCTGGAATTTGCTGTAAGACAGAGCCTTTCTGTCAGGGCGGGATTGCAGGGCAACACCTCATGTTACCTGCCTACAAGCTTTAATGCGGTAAAGGAAGTAAACTTTGACTTTGTACCTGAGCAACTGTCTCTTGCTGCGGACGTAAAGGGAGAGATGAGCCTGCTTGCTGAGGTGGCCTTTGACATTCTGGGCAAGGGCAAGGTCATCTTGGACAACAAAATTGGTATTCTTGTAGAAGGTAAAGCTGGCGTCCAGGGCGGAAGCGGCGATTACTTGAGCATCAAAGGTGATGGCTTTGTAAGAATTGATGGCAAGGTAAAGATCAAGTCTTTTGATAAGAGCAAGACAATCTATGAGTACAAATATCCCATTTTCAATTATGTCAAAGCCCGCTCGAGCTCCTACAGTATTGATGTTGCAGAAGCTTGCGCCTATCGGGATATTATCCAGGGGAGCATTGTCGAAAAAGGGACTGGAAAACCGTACGCCAACCAGCAAATCTTACTGAAGGTGACCAGCGCTTCCGGAGTGGAAAAGAATCTAACTGCTACCACGGACAGCTCTGGGTCTTTCAGCAGGTCATACGATCTAAAAAAGGGTGACCAAGTCAGGGTAAAGATTCCCGGGAGCGCCGATTTGTGGTCCTATCCCCGCGAAGCAAGCTTTCCATATGACTACGTAGTTATAGAAGCTGCCGATTATCTTTCAAACACTGTGAAGGGGTATGTGAGCGGTTTTAGCCAGGGGGCGCCCCGATATACGGGTGCCGTTTCGGTGTTTATCCAGCGGAGCAATAATATTCCTCTGCATCACCAAGAGGCCATTTCGCTTCCCATTGAATATACCATTAAGTTGCAGGCACAAAGCACAGCAGGCACTTTTCAGTTACAGGGAGTTGATCTGCGTCCCTTTGACCGGGTGTACGCGGTAGTTGATAGCGAGGGCTTTACAATCACAAGCTCTGTAGTTGAATCAGAAGGCCTAATTGTGTCTGTTGCAGGAGGTTACCTGCAGGAAGCTCAGCGCCTGAGTTCTTTGAACAGTACAGTACTCTTAGGTAACCCGGGGACAGTACCTTATGACGGGGAAGCTATTCTTAAGGTAGCGACCATGTATCCACACAGCAGCGCTCCGGAAAATTCGCTAAAGTCCAAGGAATGGCGACTGCGGTTTGCACCCGTACCGGGCAAGGGGTACTCTATCGCAAGCACAGGCCCATGGGAATTGGATCTGCACAGCCTGGTGAGCCTGATCTCATCTCCGTTGGACAGGTTTCGGAGTTCGTTGCAAGGAGGCCGTTCGGTAGACTACCATATATTTGAATCACTAAAACTCTTTGTTGAAGGCAAGAAGGTGGAGTACTTCAACGAAGCTAAAACATGCGAGCAAGAGAGGATCAGAGGGCTCATCGAGAGAGTTGAAAAGACTGGCCTGATAGGCTCCGTTCCAGTTGGTTATTATCTGAGAACGCTGGAAACGATTGCGTTGACGGGGCAGTCGCAGACGGAAAGCCCTGTTGATACCAGGACTATTTCCACCAGCAACTGCGCTGCCAATGTAACAGTCAAGTACTATCCTTCGGCTTCAGCTTCTACCCCTACCTATAGCCGTAATATCAAGTTTGCCATTCTCAACAGCCAACAAAGGGTTGAGGGTGCTGTACGCGATCCTATCATTATGTGGGATAAGGCAGCTGGTACCAAGGTGGTGGAGTACCAGGAGTTCCCCAGGAAAGAAAGCCTTCGGTACGATTTAGATGACTATATTCCCGAATTACACAATCTGCCCTTAGTATTGAAGGGGACGGAACAGGTCAACGGTATTTCCTGCCAGGTCTGGGAAAAGAGTAGAAAGATTGACCCCATAATGGACATTTACGTCAAGGTACAGCTGTTCATCGCTCCGGGAAGCAATTTGCCCTTGAAAGTCATATTCTATGACGGTTATTATCAGAGAGTAGAACTGCTCTTTACCAACTGGCAAAAGGCTTCAGCAGCAGGCGGCAGCCTATTTGCGCCTCCTTTTGGCGAGATCAGGTTGCCTATGATAAATCTTGAGCTTCCCACTTCCGCGCATGAGGAGTCTGCGGAGTCCACAACGGACGATTCCGACGATAGTACCGCCGGCAGTAACACGATCATTACCCTCACCATTGGTGATCCATTCATGACAATAAACGGTACCAGAGTAGAGATCGATCCCGGCAGAGGAACTGTACCGCTGATTAGAGACGGGCGGACGATCCTGCCCATAAGGGCCGTAGTGGAAGCGTTAGGGTGCAGCATAACCTGGAAGGGTGACGAGAGAAAAGTCACAATCGTCGGCAGGGGCACTGTGATTGAGATGTGGGTGGATAGTCTAAATATGGTGGTAAACGGGGCGGCTGTTACGAATGATGTGCCACCGATAATCATAGCGGACCGGACATACGTTCCTGTAAGGTTTGTGGTTGAAAACCTGAATTGTGATATCGACTGGGATCAAACTACACGTACGGTAACCATTTCGAGCAGGGAATAAAGGGCGTGAAGGCTAGGGAGCGTCCCTTCGCATGCAGCGTGCGCCACAGGGTCGGCCGACTTGGTACCAGGGACCAAGCGGACCCTGAAACTAAGCGCACCATAGCGGGGACGCTCCTCTTCCATCTGTCTTAAATGTGCAGTTGGTATATCTTACGTCTTTGACAGACCCTGAAGACTGAGAGGCATTGTCTGCTGGCTTAGTAATCCCCATCATGTGAGTCTGATTCTCCACCAAGGTGTTACAGTATTTCATTGCTTATTTCTCACTTGCTTATGCTAACTGCCTCGGAATTCTTGCCAAGAGTTTGTGACACTATTTGACACAGAATTGCAAAATGTGTCTTTTTTTGTAGAAGACATCCTTCCGATGATGTATAATAGTTCACAAGTGGCAAGTTTTGCTATGTGCCGTATTGGCATAAGGCATAAATCGAGAAACCCAGAAAGGCAGGGATTGATAGAGGCGGATTGGCGGGTGGAAGATCCTTGGTTGCCCGCCAGGTACAATGTTTGGTTTTAAGACGTTGTCCGGGGCAAACCTGCCGAAAGGCAGGGACGCGAAGCCATGGATCTAAGGCGTCAGCTAGGATTGCCAGGCTACAGGCATAAGACAATGCCTGTCAGCCTTTTCTTTTTATGTTGTTTACCCAAGCAATAGAGCAGATAGGTTTCATGTGAGGTGATTGAACCGGTATGGGACTTCTCTCCGAGCATGGTGAACTAACAAGAATCGAGAGTCTTGACAAATTGAAAAAAGTCTTAGACAGCATCAGTGCTATCATTTTCATCATAGACAGCAAGACTCGGGACATACTTTTTGCAAATCAACACGCAGCGGAGACATGGGGGAATATTGCCGGGAAGAAATGCTGGCAGGTGATGGGAGGAGGGCGTTGCGTCGACGGACAGCTGATGAACACGGCACGTTCTTCACCGGGCAAATGTGTCAGCGATTTTTTCTGCGCGAAGACTGGCAGATGGTACCAGTGTCGCAGTGTAGCTACATGGTGGGTTGAAGGGCGCATGATCCGCCTTGGGATCAATTACGAGATCGCAGGCCGCGTACAAGCAGATGAGCCAATGACTGAAAACGAAGGGCGTAAGTGCGCTCCGGTTGAGACTCAGATGGAACCCCATCCAGTGGTGGGCAGTGACGGTAACATCTATCCGCAGAACCGGATCGATACCATCTTTGACCGGAGCGGTAACCTGGTTGAGTCCCAATTTGTGGAGTGCAACAGCACCAATCGGCGGAAGGCTGAGGAGAGGATCCGTACAATTGCTGCGCCCTGGCAGTTTGCATTAGAATGTACTGGTGATGGAGTATGGGAATGGGACCTAACCACGAACCAAGTATTCTATTCTGCCCAGTGGAAAACCATACTTGGCTACTCTTGTGATGAAATTGGGAACACCATTGATGAGTGGGCTGTGCGCATTCACCCGACGGATAAAGAACGCTGGTGTGAAGACCTCAAGAAGCATTTCCGAGGCGAGGCGAAGGTTTTCCGAAACGAACACAGGGTCCTCTGCAAGGATGGTACATACAAATGGATGCTGAACCGCGGGACAGTGGTCGAGAGGGGGCACCAGGGAGAGCCCCTCCGGGTCATAGGGACGTCTACAGACATCACCGAGTACAAGCGGTATGAGGAACAACTTAAGTACGTCAGTTTGCATGACCCACTGACTGGTCTTTACAACCGCACGTTTTTCGAGGAGGAGTTACGTCGGCTTGCAAAATGCAGAGATTATCCAATTAGCATACTGTCCATCGACATAAACGGACTCAAGTTCATTAATGACACTTTTGGGTGTTATCGAGGTGACGAACTCCTCAGGTCATGTGCAGGCGTTATCAGACAATCTCTCCGGGGGTACGACATCGTTGCAAGGGTCGGGGGAGATGAGTTCGCCGCCATCCTATGCCGTGCAGACGAAAGGGCCGGGCAGCGAATCGTGGACCGGATATGCAGCAATGTGAACCTTTATAACATCCAACACGTTGATCTGCCCCTTAGCATCTCAGTGGGGGTCGCCAGTGCCGACCATGAAGGTGCATCGCTGCAGGAGGCATACAAGAAAGCGGAAGCACTTATGTACCGGGACAAACTGAGGCACAGCGCCAGCGCGAAAAGCCAGATCGTCAGTACTGTCATGGCCACTTTGGCCGAGAGGGATTTTATCACTCAAGGGCATGCCCAGAGATTGAGAGAACTCTGTCTGCTGCTCGGTAGAAAGATTGGTCTTTCCCCCCGCCAGCTGAATGACCTGGCCTTGCTCGCACAGGTGCATGATCTGGGTAAGGTTGGCATACCGGACTCAATTCTGTTTAAGAATGGTCCATTGGCGAACGAGGAATGGAAGATCATGCACCAGCACCCAGAGAAAGGCTACCGTATCGCCAGTTGCTCGCATGACCTGGCTGGGGTGGCGGACTTAATTCTCAAGCATCATGAAAGGTGGGATGGTACTGGCTACCCCCTGGGGCTTAAGGGTGAAGAAATACCTATCGAATGCCGTGTACTTTCAATTGTTGATGCCTTTGATGCAATGACCAGTGACCGTCCTTACCGAAAAGCCAAGAGCACAGATGAGGCTATCTGTGAGCTTAAGAGATGCTCCGGGAGCCAGTTCGACCCTGTGATTACAAAAGCGTTCATCGCTCTCGTGAAGGAGGTACAATTGGACCAGGACAAAGACCAGTCAGGGGTAATTAAAAAGATGACAAGCAACTCAGAATAATTCCCCCAATAGGTCCGTCTACGTTTGATGGATGTACGCAAGAGCTCCGACCCTTGCGCTTCTGCCTGTGGTGCCTTGTGCGGATTGCGGAGGTTTTTCCGTCCGAGAGGAGAAGTTATAAAACAAGGTTGCGCCTCACTGGCAATCCCCTAGATCCGAGATTTGCAATAGGGAAAAAGGAGGAAGCAAGGTGTGTTTCAAATCTCAAACCTGAGGTTCAGGTATCCGCGGGCGAAAGAGGATGCTATCCGTGGCATCTCGTTTGAGTTCAGAGAAGGTGAGATTTTTGGCTTCCTTGGTCCGTCGGGTGCGGGGAAATCAACGACGCAGAAGATCATGACCAAGATACTCAAGGGTTTCAAGGGGCAGATCCTGTACCGGGGCAGGGATCTGAATGCATGGGGCAGGGAAATCTTTAACGACATAGGCGTCGGCTTTGAGGTGCCGGTCCATTTCTCCAAATTGACGGCAATGGAGAACATCGACTTTTACAAACGACTTTACCGCCGCACAGCAGATGTGGAATCGCTGCTCAAGAGAGTAGGGCTGTGGGACGACCGCAATAAGAAGGTAGCTGAGTTCTCCCAAGGTATGAAGATCCGCTTGAACTTCGTTCGTGCGTTGCTGAATGACCCGAAAGTACTCTTCCTTGATGAGCCTACGAATGGTCTTGATCCACAGAACGCGAGGATTATAAAGGATATGATACTGGAATTCAAGCGGTCAGGAGGGACAGTATTTCTGACCACACACATGATGCACGATGCCGATGAACTCTGTGACCGAATAGCATTTATCGTCAACGGAGAAATTCGAGAGATCGATTCACCCAAGAATCTGAAACTGCGTTTTGGCAGGCGGGTCGTGGAAGTTGAGTACAAAGACGGTGGGACGAAAAAGGCTACGTTTAATATGGACGGCCTCGGGTTCAACGAGCAATTCCTCGATATCATTAGGAATAAAGAACTTGTAACCATGCACAGCGGGGAGACGACGCTGGACGACATATTCATCAAGGTGACAGGAGTGAAGCTACATGAATAGGCTCTTGCTCCTTTACGGCGGAGAGGTCACCAGGATGAGGAAGTACGGCATTACCCTCGCGAGCCTCGGTGTTTCGATGTTGTGGGTACTCGTGTTACATTTTTCTGAGCTCGAGGACATCAGCGGCGTTTTTCCGTTGCTACTGTTCTTGGATTCTACTTTGATGTCCGTGCTCCTGGTTGGAGTATCAATGACATTTGAAAAACAGGAAAACAGCATGAAGTCCATGCTCGTACTTCCAATAAGTAAGGACGATTATCTCCTGTCCAAGAGCCTCGGCACTGTTACGTCGTCCATCACTACCTTAGTCATTCTTCTGGCGTATGGAATTTTCATGAAAGGCTTGAGTATAAACGTTGCCGGTATGTTTGGGGCCGTAATTTTAGTGTCGTTTGTATTTACCCAGCTTGGGGTATTGCTCACGTACAGTTCCAGGGACTTTACCTCACTGCTTACTTCGATGTTTAAGTTCACCCTATTGCTTACCATTCCAACAGTCCTTCAATTCCTCACGATATTCGAGGCTGACTGGTTTAGATATCTTCAATACTTGAATCCCACAAAGAATGCGCTGGTACTTCTGCTTTCACCGGCTGTTCCTGTCAAGACACAAGACCTGCTATTCGCTATCACCTATCTTGTTGTGCTGGGTGTGCTTTCATTCATGGCGGCGAGGAGAGCTTTTGACAGCTACGCAATGAAAGAGAGTGGGTGTTAACATGTTTTACTTGACATATGCGGCATATGAGGTCAAGAAATGGACTCGCGACTCTTTGACTGCGTTTATGCTTATCTATCCACTGATGCTGGGCGCCATTGGGAGGTACCTCGTGCCGGTTGCCGAGGAGAAATTCGGCTTTGGCCTTGCACCTTACTACCATGTAATCCTCACAGTAATCGCCCTGGCTACAGCGAAAGTTACGGGTACACTCGCTGCCTTTTCCATATTAGATGATAGGGATGACAGGGTATTGTATGCTGTAAACGTGGCTCCGCTCAGTTTCTTTGCTTTCATTGGTATAAAACTCTTGCTGGTATACGTATTTAGCGTTGCAGGCACGGCATTTGTAATATGGTTTTCGGGATTGGCTGATCTCCCGGGAGGGGTCATATTCGCCGTTTCACTCATCGCTGCTTTTGCTGCACCGCTGTTTGCTCTGCTGATCAACTGCCTTGCCTCAAACAAGGTAGAGGGTTTTGCTGCTTTAAAGAGCCTGAACGCGCTAATTGTATTTCCAGTAGTATCTCTATTCTTTCGGGACGCCAGAGAGTTCATATTCGCGTTCGAACCGGGTTTCTGGCCTGCGAAGGCGCTAAGCCTTGCCATGATCGGAAAAGACATCTACCCGCTTTCCTACAGCTCCTACCTGTGGATCGGCTTTGGTTATGTCGTAGTTCTGAATCTCTTGGCTTACAGGCTTTTTTGTAGAAGGGTAGTGTAGATGATATGATACAGAGCTTGCCTGGATGAAGATGGCCTGGTCATAGTGGATATGTACGACCGTTGGTCTGGAAGCGGTACTTAGCCGCGGGAGAAGGTGAAAGAACTACATTTCCTCACAGTCCGAGTCCCACATATCGTGCGGTTAATTGACTGGCTCCATTTAAACCCGCAGAGTTACTGGGTTGGCCTGGATGGCCCAACCCTCTTTGACGAACAAGGCGGTGCCTTGCGAGCAATGCCTGACTCCTCGCTGAAGGTGTGCTTGCGCAGATGCCCTATCACTTTCGTAACACATGCACTGAAACAGGTAGATTATCGTTTGGACCTTGTGTCAACCGGTGTGCCGGAACAGGACAGGAGGGGTGCTCCATGACCGATGCAGGCTGTCATGGTCAGACGAATAGGGCAGTACTCACCATACGCCCGGCGATGCCCAGCGAAGCTGGGATGTTGACAGACATCGCATGCAGATCCGAGGCCTATTGGGGTTACGATCCGGATTTTATGAAACAATTTCGATCCATATATCAAGTAACAGAGGAATTTATCAACCAAAACCCAACGTTTGTCATGCAAGAAGACAACGAAATAGTTGCTTTTTATGGTCTGTTGCTGGGACCGGAGGTATGGCTTGAGTACTTTTTTGTCGAGCCCAGACACATAGGAAAAGGATATGGCAGGTTGTTGTGGAAACATGTGGCAGAATACTGCAGGGAAGTGGCTATCAGGGAGTTTCGGATGGTGACGAGCCCGCAGGCCAAGGAGTTTTACGTAAAGATGGGGGCGACCCCGCTTGGCGAGGTGGAGTCTTCCCTCAGGAAAGGCCGAATGATTCCGCTACTAGTTTACTGCGTGGGAGGATGAGATCTGTACAGAGGTTTGGCAAAAAGGCGTCTGTGGAAGGAATAAATGTATCTAAAAGGTAGGAATCCTTGATCAGAATTACCAAGACGAAGGAGCGGTTCACAAGATGACCGAGATTATGCAAAACCGGGAGTACAGAAAGAAGGCACTGAAAGAGCTGATTATGGATCTTCACGCCGGACAGAGCGTGGAAGCGGTCAAGAGCCGGTTTGAAAAGCTATTCAAGGGAGTCTCTCCGCAGGAGATCTCTGAAATGGAACAGGACCTCATAGCAGAAGGGCTTCCGGTGGAGGAGGTCCAGCGGCTGTGCGATGTGCATGCCGCAGTGTTCAAAGGATCGATCGAGGAGATACACCACCCTGAAGAGACGCCTGGGCACCCCGTACACACATTCCGGCTGGAGAACAAGGAGATAAAAAAGCTCATTGAAGACCGGATCAAACCTCACTTGGAGGCATTTAAAATCTCAGACAGTGCAGAAAACGTGTCAAGACTTGCTGAGGACTTCGAACTGCTTTGGGAAGTGGATAAACACTACAGCAGGAAAGAGAATCTACTATTTCCGTTTCTTGAAAAAGCAGGCATTACTGCTCCACCAAAGGTGATGTGGGGAGTGGACGATGAGATACGCGCGGCAATAAAAGGAGTAAGGGAGGCCCTAGCCGATTACCGCGGTGACAGAGACTCGTTGGTTGCGAGAGTCGAACAGGCTATTGTAAAGGTATCGGAGATGGTGTTCAAAGAAGAGAATATACTGTTTCCCATGGCTCTGCAGACGCTCACGGAACCCCAGTGGATTGAGATAGAAAACGGAAGTGACGAGGTGGGGTATTGCCTGATTGAACCCGCAGATAAATGGCGCCGCCGGGTTGCTCAGGATGTAGAGCATCACAGAGAACTGATGAACGAGGCGGAAGGAACAGTCCGCTTTGAAACAGGAGCACTGACACCGAAGGAAATCGGAGCGATCCTCAACCACTTGCCCGTCGACATTACATTTGTGGACAAAGATGACAGGGTCAAGTACTTTTCCCACGGGCAAGAGCGCATTTTTGTGAGGACCAAGGCGGTGTTAGGCAGGAAGGTCCAGGACTGTCATCCTCCGGCGAGCGTGCATATCGTAGAGCGGCTTGTGAGAGATTTCAAGTCGGGCAAGAAGGACCATGAGGACTTCTGGATCAGACTGGGCGAGGCGTACGTCTACATTCGATACTTCGCTGTGAGAGATGACGACGGTGAGTATTTGGGTACTCTTGAGGTTACACAGAACATCAAGCCTATCATGGAGCTGAAGGGAGAGAAGCGTCTGGTAAGCGACTGAGGTCATTCCGGCATCACTCACGAGGGGCTTGATCTGGGCACGTTCCCTCCGGGTCAACGGCGGGCCGGCCTGGCACAGGCCTCTCTTCTCTTTCATCCTTTGTCGCTGCGACTGCGGCCCCCTCGCGCAACGATCAGTCGCAACCACAAGAAACGGACAGGACCTAGTTCCCGTATGAATTGCCTCATCAGCGCACGGAGCAGCTTGTGCGCCGTATCCACCGCCGCGCGGGCCGTCACAGGGTCCACGTCGCCATGCCAGCCGTAGCGGGCTTCCCCATACCAGTTCGCCAGTGCCTGCAAGCGCAGGCGCTCATCCGGAAACCGCTCTGCCAGATGGGCGGCGTACCGGGCTGGTGTTGATGCGGGGTGAGGGGAAAGCCCGAAATCCGCAAGCAGGCTGGTAAGTCCGTTATAAGCGCGACGGACTGTAGCGGCAGGATCTATTTCTGCACACGATGCTGACAGCCGCTCGCGGCTGCGGATGCCCACAGCTGACCACCCGACACGAGCAGCCAGCAGGGCAAGCGCGGCGGTAACCAGAAACACCGGAGACCGACCGGTTCTGCCGGCTGGTCCGCTTCTGCCTCTTTGGGACCCGATGTCCGAGTCGTCTACCAGGTTGTGGAGCGCAGGCAGCACCGGTGCTGCGCCGACAGGTCCATAGGTACTCCCACCTGCCGCGACTAACTCTTCTGGGAGGCGTTGGTTGTGGTCCATGGCAGGGAACGAGGGGGTCGGTTCAAAGCATACCCAGCCATAACCGGGGAAGTAAGCTTCTACCCATGCGTGTGCGTCGGTGTTGGTAATGTCAATCGTCTCCTGCCCTGGTATGAGCTTCACCGCATATCCTTCGACCCACCGGCTTGGAATGCCGAGTACTCGGAGCATCACTGCCATAGCGGTGGAATGATATAAGCAGTATCCTCGCCTCAGGTCGAACAAGAAGAAGTCGACGAAGTCGCGGCCGGAAGGAGTGGTCGGGGGATCCAGTGAGTAAGGGATGGACCGCAGGTAGTTTTCGATCGCCCGGGCCTGGTCGTAAGGGTGGCCGTCGCCTGCTACCTGCCAGGCCAGATGGGCTACGCGCGCTGGCAGGGTCACCGGAAGGCGAAGGTATGAAGCCATGTCATGCTCCGATGGATCTCCGCCTGACAACGCTTTGATCTGATCAGAGTTATACCGCGGTACTCGTGACAGCACGTAGTACACTTCCCCCCGATTCAGTGCCCGGGGTGACAGCAGGTTAGCATGTTCATCTGCAAGGAATAGTCCGTCAGTCAGTGTTGCTGTCCTTGGCTCAAGGACAGCGAACAGAGTGGTTAGGGGCCCCTTGAGGATGGTGAACTCAAGTACAAGATCATCTGTGGGAACGCACGATTCTTGCCCGGTACCCAAGGAGAGCCCGGAAGCGAATTCCCTGAACCTTGAACCATGAGTGTACCAGGCCTTTCCTGTATAGGTATTTCGGGCCACACCGCGGAGGTATATTACCGGCGGGATGTTCTCTCCGCGAACGCGCAAACGCAGTACCGGGGTACGGTCTAGGGTGACCGGTCCGCCCAGTTCGTCGGGGTCCGCTCCGAATCCGGAAAGGGCCAGGGAGAACTGGATCCGAAGGCCGGTTCCGTAGCCTTCAGGGCCACGCAGGTCCTGCAGAGATGGAAACGCCTCCACAAGCCGCATTGAGATAGATTCAATGTTTATGGGGCGGAAGTGATTGGGCAAAATCTGCGCCAGGCCGGCGACGGCGAGCGTAGTGACCAGGCCATAGACAGCGGCGCGAAGCGCGCTGAAGCCTGCATCGGCGGCCTGACGTCGCATAGCCAGGTATGCCGAAAGCGACAGGCCGGCGATCAAGTGCATGACCAGGTAGTGGTAGGCGGCATCGACGTAGCACAACCATTGGACGGTGAACGTGACGCAACCGACGGCCATAAGCCACAGCACATCGGTTTGCCTCAGGATAAATATGAAAAACAGGATGGATATGATGAGGGATAGGCTGAGGTGGAGTAGCGGGATCGCAGTGATCACTGCTTCCGCCAGGGCAGCTGCCTGCTCCGGCCACAGTTGCCATGCGGCCGCGGCTAAGGTGACCGCCGCAATAGTAGTTGCCCCGACGATCCTAGGATAAACGCAGACCGCATATCCAATCAATGTGGCTGTGCCCATCACCAGAGCCGGTGTTCCCTCTTTTAGAGGAGTGTACCAGGTTGTGAGTCCAGTCGCTATGGATAGGGTGAGAGTTCCTGCCAGGATTCCTACTGCAACCAGAGCCACCAGGCGGTCAGGACCTCGCATTACTTTCACCGCCCTTAAGCAGGTCTTCTGTACGATTCAGCACCAGTACGTGAATACCTGCCTGCCGTAGCTGCGCAATCGCCGGTCCCTGCTCCGGCCCGGTTAGAAATAGGATAGCGCTGAACCCGGCGTCTCTGAGGCGTAGCAGTGTCAGCGCAAGGTCGGAGGACAGATGCGGCGTGACGACGGCAATTGTGGATCGTGCTGGCAAGTACAGGCTCTCGTGGGCGAGTACCTGCGCTATCGGTACCCGTCCATCGGCGGTGACCCTTGCCAGACCTTCAAGGAACTCGTCCAGCTTACGCTGGCCTTTCCCTGCGGGGATTGCCAAGCGCTCCGACCCATAGGCAACAAGACCTGCATCAAATCCCCGGCGCAAGGCGTAATGGGCGATAGCCAGAGCAACCTCTACCGCGATATCTTGGGCATTATGGGACTTAGCCGAGGTCAGGGCGCCGGAGCTCTGTTCTAAGTCGAGAAAGATATGTACCTGTGTCGTGGCTGTGAGCTCGTACTCCACCACGTGCAGGCTGCGCTGGCGGGCGGATGTTCGCCAGTGGATTCGCCTCGGGTTGTCTCCGGGACGGAAAGGGCGCACTTCAGCTGGGTTGGATGGATCCTCAAACGCCCGCTGCCGGGTCCGAAGTCTGCCGAATGGCTGGCGAACGGGCATGGGAAGATGATCCACGACTACTAGACGAGGGTAAACGGTGAGATGGCTAAACCCGTAAAAGTCTAGCCTCACCCGGAAGATACCGAATGGATCCCCGGTGACCAGTTCAACCGGACCGGGTAGATAGTGGCCACGGCGACTGCAGGTGAGTGAGTAAGAGGTTACCGCAGCGCCGAGAGGACCCGGGTTCAAGTGCAGCACCGGAGCGGTCCCGCCTGATACCTTTGCGGCAAAGTGGTCGATGAGTGTCGCCCACGGCGATGGACAAAATCCCTCGTTATATAGCCTGAGACGGACAGTGACTGAGTGGCCGGACGGGACCCGGCGGCGGTCTAGATCGTAACATAAGCTGAGGTTACGCGTCAGTGCCACCGCCCAGGCGTAAGAAACCACCACAATACCGCCAAATATGTACAGGAGAAAGTAGGGCAGGGGTCCACCCACTAAGCACGCCAGCAAAAAGGCGAGCGCAGCCAGGATGAAATAGCGCCGGTCTCTAATTGCGACCATGGCTTGGCCTCACCCCAGGCACAGGAATTTGCCCAAGGATCTCGCGGACAATCATTTCGCCCGTCTGCCCGTGCAGCCGCGCTTCTGGCTTCAACAGTATCCGATGCGGGAGAGTGATGGGGGCCACTTCCATTATGTCGTCAGGTAAAACATAATTACGCCCGCTCATGAGTGCAAGCGCCCGGGCACAACGGAAGGTGGCGATGGAACCGCGCGGGCTCGCTCCCAAGTATACATCGGGATGCTTCCGCGTGTGCGTTACGATGCGTATGATATACTCCCGTAAATCTGGGTGGACGTAGATGTTGTTTACTGCATCTTGAAGAGCAATCACATCGGAGTCAGTGGCCACGGGTACTACCTTGGCCAAAGGGTGTTCGCGTTCCAATCGAGCCAGGATTTCCACTTCTTCCGCAGCATGCGGGTAACCAAGGCTTACTCTGATCAGAAACCGGTCAAGTTGGGCCTCGGGAAGAGGGAAGGTGCCCTCGTACTCGATGGGGTTTTGCGTGGCCAACACAAGGAACGGTCTGGGCAGAGGATGGCTTATACCGTCAACCGTCACCTGCCGCTCCTCCATGCACTCCAGGAGACTTGATTGGGTCTTGGGTGATGCCCGGTTGATCTCGTCTGCCAGGATGATCTGACCCATGATTGGACCCGGTCGATACTCAAACGTCGCAGTCGATTCGTTAAACACCGTTACGCCGGTGATGTCTGATGGTAGCAGGTCCGGCGTGAACTGGATCCGCCTGAAATCGCAGCCCAGTGCCCGGGCCAGGGCTCGCACGAGTGTGGTCTTGCCTACCCCGGGGACGTCCTCCAAAAGAACGTGTCCCTGGCAAATCAAAGCAAGGAGGACGTGTTCAATCACGTATCTCTTTCCTACGATGGCCTGTTGAACACTATCCAGAACCAGAGCGATCTTCTCTTTTGCTTTGCCGGGCTCCACTTGCGCTGTCCCCCCAAAGGACTCATGGCTAACCCCCGCTAACCTTCTACGAAGGGAAACAAATTCCTTCCAGCAGAGAATTGCGTCTCATCCGTGGTGGCCCAGAAGTTCGACGGCTACATGCTGCCCGGAGAAAGCACTTCGTTTCCGGAAACAGAGTTGCTGCTTGAGAAACCTTGTGCCCTGATAAGTGCAAGCGGTGTCCTGGCGCCGGGCGATTAGCCGTGAACCACCCGTTGCGGCCTTGACTGTGAGACTACTGCAAGCATACGCTGCGCACGGGTACCCGAAAAAGGCTGGATGGGTAAGGGGAGAAAGCGGATCCACCGTCATCTTAGACGGTGGATCCGACTGGAAAGTCCTGCTTTAGTCAGCCGGAAGCCGAAGCGCGTCTTGAGCTGCGCGAGGGTAACGTCCGCGGACTACGTAATGAGTGTGCAGCAATTCATGGGACTTGTGTCCGAGCGGCTTGCCCAAGAACTCCTTGTAAAGCGCCACCACTGCAGGGTTTTCGTGCGACTTGCGGATAGGTAGATTCCTGTCTGCCTCGTAGATGCCTTCGATGCGACGCATACGTTCTTCGGTAGTAGTGGGTATGGGTTGCCCGCCTCCTCCGATGCATCCACCCGGGCAGCACATGACTTCGACGAAGTGATAGTCGGCCTCGCCCCTTCTTACCCGCTCCATTATCGCCCGGGCATTGGACAAGCCGTGGGCAACAGCGACCTTGAGGGTAAGATCTCCCAGTTTGACCTGGGACTCCTTGACGCCTTCAAGACCCCGGACTTCTCTGAAATCAAGTGACGGAAGCGTCTCGTTGGTGACCACCTCATACGCGGTTCGAAGGGCTGCCTCCATCACTCCACCTGTAGCGCCGAAGATCACTGCCGCGCCTGTACTGATTCCAAGGGGCAGGTCATACTCCTCATCCTTCAGGCTCGCGAATTCAAGGCCCGCCTGCTTGATCATCCTTGCGAGTTCCCTCGTAGTGAGCACATAGTCCACGTCCCTGTAACCGCTTGCGTTCATCTCGCTTCTTGAGGCTTCGAATTTCTTGGCGGTACACGGCATAATGGAAACGACCACTATATCTGCCGGGTTGATGCCTGCTTTTTGTGCGTAGAACGTCTTGGCCAGCGCCCCAAACATCTGCTGGGGAGATTTGCACGTGGACAAGTTCGCCAGGTACTCAGGGTAGAAATGTTCCATGAACTTTATCCAGCCGGGGCTGCACGACGTGAACATAGGAAGCACTCCGCCCTTTGTCAGCCGTTGGATCAGTTCATGGCCTTCTTCCATAATGGTAAGGTCAGCGGTGAAATCGGTATCGAACACGCGGTCAAACCCAAGAGCACGCAGAGCTGCCACGAGCTTACCTGTGGTCACTGCACCGACGGGCAGCCCGAACATCTCGCCAATGGATACTCTTACTGCGGGCGCGGTTTGCACTACCACGTGCTTCTTCGGATCAGCAAGCGCTGCCCAGACTTCGTCGATGTATTCCTTTTCGTGCAGTGCACCCACCGGGCACACCAGTGTGCACTGCCCGCAGAGTACGCATGCTGCGTCCATCAGGGATTCCCCGAAAGCAGGGCCTACAGTCGTGGATAGGCCGCGTTCGAGCATGCCCACCGCAGACACGCCCTGGACCTTTTCACACACAGATACACACCGCCGGCACAGGATGCACTTGTCCTGGTCGCGTATAATTGACGGAGTTGAGACATCCGGTACGCGGTGTGTTCTCTCGCCCTGGAACCGTACGTCTCTTACCCCTAGCGATTCCGCCAGTTGCTGAAGCTCGCAATTTAGGTTGCGGATGCATGTGGGACACTCATATGGGTGATCTGACAGGATGAGCTCCACAGTCAGGCGTCTTGACTTGCGTACCTGCGGGCTGTTGGTGCGCACTACCATGCCGTTGGAAACTGGAGTGACGCACGCTGCCTGGAGCGTCCTTGCGCCTTTCACTTCCACTACGCATACCCTGCATGCGCCGATGGCGTTAATGTCCTTCAGGTAGCACAGGGTGGGAATATGGATGCCGGCGAGCTTTGCGGCTTCCAGTATTGTAGTACCTGCCTCAGCCTGTACTTCCTTGTCATCAATAATCAGCTTCACAAGGGCCATGATCCATCCCTCCTTTTTTCTAGACTTTACTCCCGAATGTCGCACCTCAGACAGCGGGCTGCTTCCCGCATCGCTGCGTCAGGAGTGTATGAAAGCTCTACCTCACAGAAAGAGCATAGTCGTTCTGAAACGGGGACCGTTTTTATCTTCTCTCTATGTGTAACGTCTTCCAGAAGTTCGTAGCTTGCAGTTCTGGTGACTTCAAGCTCGGGCATTAGCACCCCGTCTCCTCCGAGGAATTTGTCGATAGACGATGCGGCAGCCTTACCCGCGGCGATGGCTTCTATCACTGTGGCGGGCCCGGTGACGCAGTCCCCGGCTGCAAACACCCACGGCACATTGGTTGCGTAACTGTCGGGGTTCACTGACAGCACGCCGCCCTTGCCCACTGCAAGACCCTCGTCCACAAGGGGGTCAGATTCTGGCACCTGACCGATGGCGGGTATGACCACGTCCGCCCTTATCAGGAATTCCGACCGGTCAATGGGAACCGTCCGGCGACGCCCACTGGCATCGAATTCGGCCGGCCGCATCATGACACATTGCAACGCTTCGACCTTGCCGTTACCCATGACTTGCACGGGGTTCACCATAGGTGTGATCTTAATACCCTCGCGTTCGGCCTCTTCTATTTCGGCTGCTTCGGCAGGCATGTCTTCTTTTCTGCGCCTGTAAACGATGGTTACCTCTGCGGCTCCTAAGCGTTTTGCTGAGCGGGCAGCATCTATCGCCACGTTACCTCCGCCTACTACGACGACGGCCTTGCCTCTGACATCCATACCTTTGCCGAGGTTCACATCGCGCAGGAAGGACGCTCCCGGGACCACTCCCGGCAGGTCTTCTCCCGGGATGGAGAGACGCTGGTCTTTGTGGGCGCCGATAGCGATGAACACTGCGGCGTATCCCTGTTCCTTCAGGTCGGCCAGGCTGAAATGCTTGCCCAGAGCCCTTTCAGTCTGGATCTCCATGCCGAACTCGCGGAGTATTTCGATCTCCTTGTTTAGGACCTGTTTGGGTAGCCGGTACTCGGGAATACCCACTGTAAGCATGCCTCCAACTACCGGCAGCGCTTCGAAAACAGTCACCGAGTAGCCCTTAAGCGACAGGTAGTAGCCGGCGGTTAGCCCTGCAGGCCCCGAGCCAATAACAGCCACCTTTTTTCCGTTTCGCGGAGCAGATGTCAAACGCGGCCTTGCGCCGTTGGAGTTTACCGCGTAGTCTGCAGCAAACCTCTTTAGTGCCTTGATAGCCAAAGGCTCATCGATTTGTTCCCGCCTGCACCTTGACTCACAGGGGTGGTGGCACACCCTGCCGCAGATCACGGGCAGCGGGTTGTTTCTCATGATGGTCTCATAGGCATCTATGAACAGTCCCTGCCTTATCTGGTCGATATAGATGGGCACGTCCACTTCAGCGGGACAGGTATTCTGACATGGTGAGTGAAACAGGGACGCGCATACGGATGCCGGGCACTTCTTCTTTCTGATGTGCGCCTCGTACTCATGCCTGAAGTACCTGATGGTGCTGAGTACTGGATTGGGCGCTGTCTGCCCGAGACCGCAAAGGGCTGAAGCCTTTATTGATTCTCCGAGCTCGACGAGCAGGTCAATATCGCCTTCCTTGCCTTCTCCGTGCGCGATGCGGTCAAGGATCTCGAGCATCCGCTTGGTCCCGATACGGCAGGGCGTGCACTTACCGCACGATTCATCCTGGACGAACTCAAGGAAGAATCTGGCCAGGTCGACCATGCAGGTGTCTTCGTCCATGACGATGAGCCCGCCTGAGCCCATGATCGTGCCCAGCGCGCTCAGAGACTCATAGTCGATGGGTGTGTTCAGGTGCTGCACGGGGATGCATCCGCCTGACGGACCGCCCGTTTGTGCTGCCTTGAAGCGCTTACGCCCTGGTATGCCCCCGCCGATATCGAAAACAATATCACCGAGAGTGGTACCCATGGGTACCTCTACAAGCCCGTTGTTGTTGATCTTTCCTGCCAGAGCGAATACCTTGGTACCTTTTGAACCCTCTGTACCGATGCTTGCAAACCATTCCGGACCCTTAAGTATGATAGAGGGAACATTTGCGAACGTTTCCACATTGTTTATTATAGTCGGACGGTCCCAGAGTCCCGAGTTGGCAGGGAATGGTGGACGCGGCCTTGGTTCGCCTCTTCTACCCATTATGGATGTGAGCAGTGCAGTCTCCTCGCCGCATACAAACGCTCCCGCTCCCAGGCGGATCTCAATATCGAAGTCAAACCCGGAGTTGAATATGTTCTTGCCAAGAAGACCCTTCTCTCTGGCTTGCCGTATGGCGATGACAAGCCTGCGCACTGCGATGGGGTACTCGGCCCGGATGTATATGAAGCCACGCGATGCACCTATGGCGTAGCCGGCAATGGCCATACCCTCCAGGACAGAGTGGGGATCTCCCTCAAGGGTGCTTCTGTCCATGAACGCACCGGGATCACCTTCGTCCGCGTTACATACCACATATTTGGGTGTACCCTGTGCCTTTGCCGCGAACTCCCATTTTAGGCCGGTAGGGAACCCTCCGCCGCCCCTGCCGCGTAGCCCAGATTTCCTGACCGTTTCGATGACATCCTCTGGCTTCATCTCTGTGACCACTCGGCCGAGAGCCAGGTAACCGTCGCGGGCGATGTATTCTTCGATATTTTCAGGATCGATTACGCCACAGTTCTTCAGTACGATGCGGTACTGCTTTTTGAAAAATTCGATGTCATTGAAATCGACTACCGCCACGTTATCTACCGGTTCATGGTACAGAAGGCGTGTGAGCGTACGACCTTTTATAAAGTGTTCCTCCACCAGCTCAGGTACGTCTTCCACTTGTACCTGGCAGTAGAAAACACCTTCGGGGTATACCATAATGTTAGGACCGAACCTGCAAAATCCAAAGCAACCAGTTTCCACTACGCGAATCTCTTTGTCAAGACCGCGTGAAGCGATCTCCTCGCGCAGCGCATGCCTGAGCGCCTCGCTGTTAGATGCTTCACAACCGGTACCCGCACAAACAAGTACGTGAGAACGATAAAACTCCATTGTAAAAGACTCCCCCCTTTCCTCTGATGGCTATCACGACGATTTCGTATCTACTGGCTTTACGTTGACTGCCCATTCCGTAATGGGCTGTCCGTTTACCACGTGCTGGGCGACGATCCGCCTCGCCTTGTCTGCCGTGACATTTCCATATGTCACAGGCACTTGGCCTGGAATAACCACGTCAATCAAAGGCTCGCGGGCACAAAGCCCAATGCACCCTGTCTGGGTAACTGATACCGTGCTCAGCTTGCGCTTTTGGAGCTCATCCAAGATTGCTGCTACTACTTCACGCGCGCCAGCGGCGATACCGCAGGTCCCCATACCCACTACAATACGTGGGTGTTCACTCATCTCACGAAGTCTGATCGTCTCCAGAGCCCGTTCCTTAATGCGCGCCAGATCTTCAAGGGACTTCAATGTTCAGCTCACCCCCCTGGTTGTTCTCCGAAATGCTTTTGTAGATCCAATCCTTGAGCCATTGAATGACCATAGGGTGGGTTATGGGTACCTCACCCAGTTCCGCCTTTATCTGTGCGGTGTCTAGCTCGAACTCCCGCGTACCCCACTTGTAACGGAGCCTAAGATTGACATTGGGAGTCGAGGCTACTATCACTGCCACAGTGCCTGCCAGGTCACCGAGCGGTGGGCGATCGATGTGGCGAAGCCCGAACCATGCGTGGACGGTGGTGCCTTTGCCCGGTTCGGAATGCACAGCCACACCGCCACCGCTTGCGCGGGCCGAATCCTGCAGCAGCGGCAACCCAAGCCCCACACGCCTGGTTTTCCGCGTTGTGTAGTAGGGACAGAGCACGCGATGTTGCGCCTCAGTTGGGATACCCTTACCGTTATCAGTCACGATGATATCGATGCGGTCACGCTCAGGGTGGCAAGTGATGTCTACACCCACCCAGGTGGCGCCTGCTTCGACCGAGTTACGGAACAAGTCCAGAACGTGCAAAGCCAGCTCTTCCACGGCTACTTCTTCTTCCTATATCTGTCCAGGATACCGCTTACCCGGTCTGGTTTCATTCTGGCGTGGGTATCCTTGTTCACGGTGATTACTGGAGCCAGCCCGCAGGCACCCAGGCACCTGACCACCTCGAGCGAGAACTCGCCGTCGTCAGTGCTGTCACCCGCTTTTATGCCCAGTTCCTTCTCGAACCGCTCAAGCACCTTTGGGGCCCCCCTTACATAGCAGGCGGTGCCGTTGCAGCACGAAATTTGATGCCTACCCTTGGGTTTCAGTGAGAAGAAGGCGTAGAACGTCACAACTCCGTAAACATCTGCGAGTGGGACGCCAAGACCCTCTGAAATCCTGACCATGATGTCCTTTGGGACATATCCCAGTGATTCTTGGGCAGTATGAAGCACCTGGATCAAGCCGTCTGGCTGGTTTTTGTGAGACTCGATCGCTTTATCCACTTCCTGATATGCCTTTTCACAGGCGCATGCCGGTTCAGCCATACTTGATTTCTCCCCCCATCCTTTCATTTGCACTCCCGTTGGCGCTCGGGCTACCTCCAGGCGACTGCCCGGCGGCCACAGGTTCCTTTGAGGGCCATCCGCATTTCGGAAACTGACAGGTCTCTGACGTAGAAGGCCGTTTTCCCCTGCCGAATATCGCTCGGTGTGTGCGCATCCGAGTTTAAAAGCAGTGAGTGTCCGCCATAAGCCTCCGGACACAGTGGGTTACCACACCGGTCGGACACTTCAAGCCCATCAACGGCAAGATCCGGAGGGAAAAGCCCAAGGACGTTCAGGAGACCTCCTCTTTCCCTATCGATGTGTGCCGGAATGCACAATCCCCCTGAATGCCGGGTCATGAACGCCAGCTGATTTATGCTCAGGTTGCAGGCACACGAAAGAAGTAAAGTCTCTTCGCCTGTCTGGATTCCTTTGTCATTGAACACTATCTGTCTTCCAAAGATCGAAACGTCATTGTTCCTACACGGCAGGTTAGCATAGATCACCTCCTGAAAAGATTCGGCTTTGATCGGGTCGTCGAATATACAAAGCACGTGGACTTCCTCTCTCGATGTCACCTCTAGCCCTGATAGCACTCGAAGAGTTGTACCTTTGGCCGTGCTGATCAGAGCCCTGCAATTCTTTGCGCTGTTATGGTCCGTAATTGCTATGCCGTCAAGGCTCGCCTCCAGTGCCCGACCCACTATGTTCCCAGGAGTCATGGCATCGTCCGCGCACGGCGAGAGCGCAGTGTGAATATGCAGGTCCACGAACAACCAGCGCATCACGTATCCAATATCCGGTGCAGTCTTCCTGCTACCTCAAAGGATGGATCCTGCGTACACAATATGGGGATGCCGTCCCGTTTCGCTCTTTCCAGAGTATCTTCGTGAGGTGCTCTGCCACCGGTAATGATAATAGCGGATAGATTTGCCAGTACTGCCACGGCCACAATGTTCTGATGAGTCTGGATGGTGATCCAGATGTCTTTTTCCTTGGCACGAGCCATCACGTCAGACAGCAGGTCACCACAGTAGCCACCGCGGACGGTCTTTTCAAGTCCATTGCCTGCCCTGATCTCCAATCCCAGTGCACGCGCGATCTCCTCTACGGTCATTCAGCCTCATCCTTTCTGCTTGAGGGAATCTCCCGAGGAGCCATGGCAGGAGGGACTTTTCTCGCAAGGGCGACCATCTCCTCGGCCAACTGGTGAACCCGTTCACGAAGCTTGAAGATACAGTCTGTTTCATATGCACGGTTGTTTACGATATCTTCAGCGAGGGCGCGGCAGCTCGGAGCGCCACACGAGCCGCAGTCAAGTCCTGGAAGGCGCGCTTCTGTGGCTTCGAGCTGGTTCATCTTGGCTATTGCTCGTGACAAATCCGTATCCAGGGATAGCGCAAACCTCGGCGACACCCGTTTTGTGAAACGAAAGACGTCCAAGCTGCCAGATATCGAATAAGGGACGGGGTCCGATGTCTCCACAAGTTTCCTCACCCGAATTCTTGACACAAAGGGGTTTTCCACGGTAAGACAACCGCCCACGCATCCGCCGACGCAGGCTTGAGCTTCGATGAAGTCCAGGTCACCGAGGCGTCCTCTTTCTACCTCATTCAGTACGGTAATTACGTTGTGAATACCGTCCACCGCCAGGCTGTTTACACCCAGCGACTGCATCTCTCCACCCGCCCTGCCCCAACCTACTCCCGACCTCGAACCCCTTGGATAATCGGTCAAGGGTTCGACTTTGTCGATCAAGGATCGTATTACGGAAAAGACCTCATTCATCGAGATGACCGCGTCTACTGAGGAATCGGTGACTCCTACGGGCTGCTTGGATGCGGTTACCTTTGCAGGGCAGGGAGTAATAAAAAACGCGCCCACTTGACCTGTGACGCCCCGTTCGGACGCCCTCTGCTTGGCAATCCTGGCTGCGACCTCCATCGGAGCAAGCACCGGGATGATGTTCTCCACTAGCGCTGCGTATTTGACCTGCACCAGCCTGAGCACAGCAGGGCAGGCGGAAGAAATGAGCGGCCGCGGCTGCAGGTGGTTGTCAAGGTAGTCCAGGATAGTCGCTGTAACTACGTCCGCTGCTGCCGATACCTCAAACACGTCGTCAAACCCGGCCAGCACCAGTGCACCCGCAACCCGCGCGGGATCAGTACCGTCTTCAAACTGCCCCATCAGAGAGGGCGCGGGCAATGCCACCGTATAGTCAAAGGCTGACAGAAGGTCCATTGGGTCGGTTACCGCGAGTTTGGCCTTGTTCGGGCATCTTCTGATGCATTCTCCGCAGTCAATGCACCGCTCTTCCATGATCCTGGCCTTTCCCGCGCTCACCCTTATGGCCTCTGTGGGACAGCGCTTGATACAGTTGGTGCAGCCCTTGCACTTCTCCTGATCCAGCCTGACCGAGTGAAAGTACCTGGTCACCGACACGACCACCTTTCGCTATCGCTCTACCAGGATCACCGAGTGCACTCTGGTACCCACACCCACAACCGACTCTATCGCAAAAGTATCTGAATGCGCCTTCATATTTGGCAGGCCCATCCCAGCCCCAAAACCCATCTCTCGCACTGAGGGCGGTGCGGTAGAAAAACCCTCCTCCATTGCCCGGTCAATGTCCGGTATACCGGGACCTTCATCCACCGCTTCGATCGTAACCTGCTTCGGCGTGATGGTTGCCTGCAACGTGCCCCTGATCGCGTGTATGATGATATTCATTTCAGCCTCATAGGTGACGATAGCGACCCGCCTGGTGACGGAGGCAGGCAGCCCGAGCTGCACACACACCTCTCTGATGTGGGCAGAGGCCTCACCTCCAGATGCAAAATCCATTCCCCGTATGTGAAACTTTACGGACAGACTCGTATCCTCCGGGCTCGCCGGGCGGTCGGTCACACTTGCACCTACCTTGTCTGGCGTCTCCAGGCTGATGACTGTATGATGAGCGCTGCTAATAAGGCTCCTATCAGGGCCGTGAACAGCTGGTTAACCGTCAGCGTGGTCACAAGCACTGGAGGTACCTTAATGTTTGGAGCCAAAATCAGTTTGACGCCTGCTGTCATCACCGCATACTTTACCACCGCTGCACTGCAAGCAGCGATCCAGCACGCGGGACGGGTATGGAACGACTTTGAAAGCACTGCCCAGAGAAAGTAGAAGGTGAGCACCAGGGCTGCGTTACCAGCCATGATCACAGGCAGTGCTGGCGCAAACTTCATTATTCCGGTGGTCAGAGCCACCCACGGGGTAATCAACCCGACAATGACCCCGAACACAGGGCCGACAAGAGCCGATGTGACAAATAGTATGGCGTTGATCACAGGCCCTGTGATCATCTGGCCGAGTCCGGCGCTCTGTACCGCAAGCGCAAGCGCGAGAAGTACTGCTGTCTGCACCATAGACTTAAGCTCGATCTTCATCTTTGGACCCCCTGTTTTTCAGCACTGTCACTGTAGGCAATTTGTAATCCAAGAGAAATCTATATGAATTAATCAACTAAGGAATGTGATAACGTTCACAAAATTCTGTTTTGTTTTAGCCCCTGGCAGGGGCTATAGGGCTATTAGAGAATGTGACAACATTCACTATTTCAACGAAAGAAAAATACTTTCACTTCATTATAACTATATTCAGCCAGTCTTGAAAAGTACCTTTTTGTTCCTTGGTTAGCATTACGCAACGGACGGCCAAAGAGGGATTTGAGTAATGTGAGTAGTATTGTAGTGGCATAACGGACCGCGGAGGGATCCGATGTGATAGTGGGCGAAAAAGTTGTGCTGCGAGAATACAGGAAGGAAGACATCGATGACATTATGAAGTGGGTAAACAACCCAAGAATCAGAAAATACCTTGGGTTTTCAGTGTTTCCTCAAACAAGGCAGCAATGCGAAGATTATGTGGAGCGACAGCTAAGACCCGGCGGTGATGAATGTGCCATGGTGATCTCGTTAAGAGATGACCCCCAGCTCAGATACATAGGGGGCGTCGGCCTGCACCGCATCAACTATATCCATAGAAACGCGGAACTGGGGATCGCTATCGGACGCGAGGAGCTCCTGGGCAGGGGCCTTGGGGCTGAAGCCATCGTACTTATGTGTGCGTTCGGATTTTTGCGCCTCGGACTTCACAAAATAAACATTCGCCATTATGAATATAACCTTCGCGGCGCTGCCTGTTATAACAAAGTGGGTTTTGTGGAAGTAGGTCGTCTGCGGCAGAACATATACTTCAACGGTAGGTTCTATGACGAGGTGTACATGGATATGCTGGCCGACGAGTTTTTCAGGCGCTATCCCAACAAGGAGCATCTCTTTGAGTGAAGAGGACTTCGAGTCGGCCGGGTGTTGGCGCTTGTATCCGCCAGAACACAGCCATGCGGATCCGTGAAAGCCCCGGACGGGAGGTGCTGAAGAATAAAGAGAGAACCTGAATGACAGGTTCTCACTTTGCTTGCTTATCCGACGCGACCTAAAACCCGCGTTTTCTTGCCGGCTGGTAGCAGTCCCTGCAGTATACCGGTCTGCCGGGCGAGGGCTCGAACGGCACTTCGGCCTGCGCGCCGCATGAAGCGCATGTTGCCTGATGCATCTTTCTCGGCTGGGTGTTACGCGTCTTCTGCTTACGAGCGCTCCTGCAGTCAGGGCAGCGAGATGGGTCGTTGGTAAACCCCTTCTCAGCATAAAAATCCTGCTCACGAGCGGAGAACGTAAACTGGGACCCGCAGTCTTTACAGACCAGCGTCTTGTCCTTGGGCATATGAATTATGGACCTCCTCTTTTGACCCAGTGGGCCGTTTGTCCTCAAATTGAAACTGGGCAAGAGTGGTCCTTGTCAGGCGTATTGCTCCATACCCTTCTTTCAATTTTGAAGACTATAATATTATTGTACCACGGAGTGCGGGAGGCGCAAACGGTTTTTCCAAAATACATAAGGACAGATGCCCAAAAGTCCTGAAGTTGTGTGCAAGGACCGGTGCGGAGGCTGGCCGGCAAACAATCATAGCGTCAGGGAAAAGCGTGACAGGCTAATTCAGTGCTACCTCAGTACAGGTGACTGACTGGTGTAAGAGTGGGAGGGATGTGCCACAATGGACGTGTTTGATGCGATAGCTGAGAGGAGAAGTTGCAGGAATTTTAAGAAGGTAAGCATACCGAGGCAAGATCTGCTCAGAATCGTGGACGCAGCGCGGCGTGCCCCTTCAGGGGCAAACGCGCAGAAATGGACGTTTGTGGTTAACGACCGACAGTAGCATGGTAGAGCAGATCAGGTGCGCGCTGCCGCACGGGAAGAAGTATTACCCTACATTTGAAGATACGCCGCGCCGCATTCTTCCCAATTCATTGGGGAGTTAGGCG
>DYEP01000140.1 GCA_020725675.1 Symbiobacterium sp.
AACGCTTCATATCAAAACATAATCCCTGCTACATGATTTGAAACTCGTCTCAAAACGGCCAATATTGCCTATGAACTGTCGAACGCGGGTAATAGAGAGCCACCTCGTCTATACTGATAACTCTTCCAAAGCCCATTAGTTCTTTTGCAATTAACGCTGTCTTCCTTGCTTTTTCGTAACTCGTCTTGAGGTCCAGGGGCCTTGGAGAGTAGGACCCAATGCCGACCACCAAATCTGCCCCACGATTCCGAAGTAATTTAATTAGTCTTTTCCCTAGCACTTTGGCTCTCTTTTTGATCTGGTCATACTCTTCCCGTCCCTCCAAAAACACCGTAAAACTACTGTTGCCGATATGGCAAATATTCGAACAATGTTCCATCTGAACTGACTTGAAGATCTCCATGTGTATTGAGTCCAAGCGGTCTCTAATTCGGTCACTGACTTTCATCTTGCCATATATTGCGATTTTTTTGCCCTCAATGTCCCAGGAAACCTGTTGGGCACTAGCTATAACACTCTCGTTAGTCTTGAACCGTCCTTTCGCAAGATTGTTAAGGAAATCTGTCTTCTTCTGGTTTTCCGTTTCCTCCAAAGCAAGCCTATTCATGAGGCCAGCTGCAAAAGCGATCCTAGCCTGATCCAAAGCGATCTCTTCCAACTTACTGATGCCGTCAACGTCTACTGCGATTACAGTGCCGTAAAACCGATGGCCAAATACTATAGGCCGCAGCAAAAGCGGTGGTGAATGTTTGACCACAAGCGTTTTCCCGTTGTGGAGTTCCTCTAAGTTGACAAGGAGTAAGTCTTTGATAGCCGAGGGGTCTATTAGTATATCGGCTGTCATGCGGTTGATTTCATAACTTGTCACGATATCGTTTCTGTGGTCTGTTAGGATTACGGCTTTGCCCAGGATAACGGCCAGTTCTTTTGCTACCTTTCTCATATTCCCAGCCTTTCCCTTGTCGAAGACAACATTTGTGAGTCGTTCATGAACTGAAAATGCATACTTTAACTTCTTAGTTTCACGTGCCAGAATCTCTTCTAGAATCGGGGAAATAACATCAATGTAGGCAACGTCTTCAGGAACAAGGATGACCGGGATCCTAAGGCTGTTGGCTTTGCGTAGTAGTTCCGGAGAGATATCTTTGATGTAGGTGTTTGGGTAGCATATGACCAGTCCGGCCGATTTACGCTTGGCAATCTCTTCGATCATTTGAACCTGTGCTCTAACATCATCTTTGAGCGTATAAAAGGCGGTCAGCCACAATTCATACCCGCGAAACCATCGAAACGCATCGGGTACTTCGATAACGCTAACATGTCTTATAATATTATCCAAACCCTCTATGCCAGCTATCACCTCTCCCTTTTTGAGCCCACCGATAGCAAGGGCCTCTCTAACAGTAATACCCAATGCTCAACACTCCCCTCGCATATGAAACGTGAAGAGTATAGCTCTTTTCTACTCTTCCACTCACATATCCTCTTCCTAGCGGCAGCACTAGGGTTCCTGCCTCCGTCTGTCAATCCATAAGGGGTCCGGGTAAGAGTTATCTATGTGTGCTGATCTGAAGTAATTCACCTAGATAGGCCTTCAGCCAGCAATGGTAATAGAAGCTGCAGGCACTCTGTGGCGATCTGCCCGTCTCTGGTCTCTCCAAGGCCTAACACGGTCTCCATGTTGTGGCCTTAGGAGTGCCCTACCAAGGGACATAGCAGAAAAGCACCGGATGTTTCTTGGGCGGCGAGCGACTGTGTGGCCCGGTGGTGGCTTAACAAAACCAAACTGACCGCCAATCAGAACTGGAAACAGTCTGCAAGAGATATTTGCCCCGCTGTAGCCCTGGGCTGCAAATTGGTGATAATTGTCTGTCGTGACTTTGCCTGGGTCAGTTTCCGACTCCCCGGCACTATATAATGAAGTAGACACTGAGGTGTACGTGGGAAAAGCGTGCAGTGATATTACAGATGCCGCCCTCCTGAGCTCCTAGGCGGTTCATTACCGTAACGATTACCAACGCATGCCGGCAAAACGGGTCAATCCCTTCTCGTAGAGACTGGCTCGTACTTGAGCAGCCAAAAGGAGCATCTCTACATGTTTCCGATGCTGAGTCAGAGGCAGCAGATAATGCGTAAAGTGATTCATTTCTCGACCAATTGCTAGGCCACGACCTTTACTAACACGCCTCGGCAGTGACACCTCGACCAAGCGGTCGACCACCCATCAAGGCGAGGAAGTCTGAGACGTTACCTAATTGGCAGATCCCGGCCCTTCCGACAAGATGGCCGCGATCCGCGATCGTCTCCATCATTGTCTGCTGTGGCCCAGGTACCTCGGACCTGGACAACAGTCTATGCTCAGGCAATGAGCTAACAGCTCAGCTTCGGTATCCCTCATGCCCAGGTTACCTTTGAGGTCCACCACTACCTGGTTCTCCAACGTCTTCGCCCTCGCACAAGCTACCTGGCACTTCAACGTCACGGATACTGTTTCCACCAGCCCATAAAGACCATCAGTCACCTCAAGGTCTTTTCACACGTCTTCTTAAAGAAACCTTCCCACGCAGAGGACCAGGCACGTCCTCTATGTCCTCGCTCAGAGGCATGTACAAACGGTTGACAGCCTGCACTATCTCGCGAACCTCCTGCAGCCGCCGAAGATCCCATCGCCTCAGGCCAAATAGCACTCTCCTTTCTTTCTCTCCGATGCTTGTTTCACCACGTTTGCGTAATAATGTTGTCCTAAACCACGACACTAGTAAACATGCATCTCTTATAATCATGTCTCTATAGAAGAGACTCACAGATCCACCTCCTTCTGGATAGATCTAGCAGGATAATTGAAGCCGTCGGGAATAAAGAGAAGGAATCTGTTGTTTGTACCCGACCTCTGCGAATTCCTACATGCTGCCTCCGTGTTGAAGTACCCGCCGAACCGGGCGCCAAGAACCACACAACGCTTCAGAGCCGTTACTTGGGCGTGACTGCCATAGGTCTTCAGTCTGCTTACAAACTACTGTTTGAAATGGGGAACGAACTTGGGTTCACGTTCCGTGAAATGGGGTTGGACGGAGAATATTCACTTCTCACCGCGCGGAACTTCTCCATCCTTGCCCACGGTTTTGACCCTGTCGGAAAAGAGGTATGCGAAAGATTGAGCGAAATTGCCTACACGCTGTGCAGGGTGAGCCCGGACCACCTGCCTGAATTTCCTTTAATTTGCTTGGGTTAGACTTTTCTTTGTCTGAGACATGAAGGACAGCGCCAGGTGCTATTGACACCGCTGTATGCATTCGGCCTCATCCACATCAACACGCTCACCGTTTGACGGATTCACATGAATCAGCACGCCGTTTATGTGTGGTATGAGGCAGTGTAGGTTGCGTTTCACCGAGGTCGCAACGTTGTGGCCTTCCTCCACGCTGAGGTTACTATCAACAGAGATCTCGATGTCGAAATACAGGTATTGGCCATATCGCCTTGCAGCGACGAAGTCCACGCGGGATACCCCGTCCGTAGCTAGGACAGCCTTCTTGGCAGCGTGTAACGTCTTTGGATCCACGGAGGCATCAAGAAGTTGGTCCAGCGCCATTCTGCAGATTCGGTACGCGGTAACCAAAATGAGGGAGGCCACCAGCATGCTCGCTGCGGGATCGAGGAGGGCAAACCCAGCGTGTGCTCCAAGTATGCTTGCGAAGACGCCCGCGGTGATATACACGTCAGTCCGATGGTGCCATGCGTCGGCGTTCAGAGCCATGCTCCCACTGGACCGTGCTACCCTGGCCGTATACCTGTACATGCCCTCTTTTATGAGAAGGCACACGCCAGCGGTGGTCAATGACACGGTTGCAGGGGGTTCACGCAGCCCATTCAGCGCCAGCAATGACTCTTTCAGTAGACTTGCGCCTGCGTATGCCAGCATCAGCGATATGCTGCATGCGATGACTGACTCTATCTTGCCGTGGCCATATGGATGACTGCTGTCCGGCGGCTTATTGGATATTTTTACACCAAGGAGTACTCCCGAGCTCGCTAGAATGTCCACCGACGAATGCACCGCCTCTGCCATAAGCGCAAGACTTGCCCCGAAGTACCCAGCGAGCGCTTTCATCAGTGCAAGCACCCCGTTCAGCCCCAGCATGACTACGGCTGTTCGTTCCACGCGCTTTTGTTCAGACAACCCATCCACCCCTAACTAGCCTACCGAGTACATGGTATGTTCACTCTGCAACCCCTGCTACTGTGTCCAGATACCGGCGCCCTGTATATCTTGTATTGATTGGATAGAAAAAGAGGTGTACCTGTTGCTATCTCCCTACCTTCATGTAATGTTTGAGAGCTCGGTATCTGCTTTCAGGGATATCGGAATACCTGTGGCCATTGTGCTACTCGTATTTGGATGTGTAGAGCAGACTACAGCAGGACGCATCACGAAAATGCTTTCCCAAAGACAACACCTTCAGCCTTTGCTTGGCGCGCTGCTAGGCGTTATGCCGGGGTGCGGGGGCGCCATTTTGGTCGTGCCTCTTTTTGCAAGGGGCATAGTATCGTACGGCGGGCTCGTGGCTACGCTCGTAGCGACAATGGGCGACGCGTCTTTTGTAATCATCGTACGCGCGCCCTGGACGGCGGTAAAAATACACGTTCTTTGCTTCGTTACTGCAGTGGTGTACGGATACCTCATAGATGTCTCAGGTCTTCGATTCAGGGGCTCTCTCGTAAGGCAATCGCGGCAAGCCAGCGGACCGCGCAACGGCAAGGCTCCCCTCTTGCTGTCCTGGTGGTGTGTGCTAGTGCTGGTAGCGCTAGGCGCAGTCCTTGGTATGGAAGTCTTGGCTGCAGCAGGAACAGCTCTGTCACTTGTGATTACGGCAGCCTGGAAGAAGTTTTTGCGTGATGATACGCTGTGGGACCACGAAGCGGTGCCGAAAGACTGGTCGAGTCTCCTTTACTTTGTGGCGAAGGACACATCGTTTGTGGTTGCATGGGCATTTGCCGCATACACCGTGTTTGACCTCTCGCTTTTGTTCACAGGTCTTGACCTTGAAGCCCTGGTGGCTAATGCCGGCTGGTTTTCGGTAGTTGCAGCGGCAGCGGTAGGACTGATTCCAGGGTGCGCGCCTCAGATCGTGACAACGGGACTGTTCACTCGCGGGCTGATACCGTTCTCCGCGCTTGCGGCCAACGCCATCAGCCAGGACGGGGATGCGTTGTTTCCTCTGATCGCGTGTGATCGCTGGGAGTCGCTGAAGACGACCGTCGTCACCACCATACCGGCCATCCTGGTAGGTACGCTGCTGTACCTGGCTGGGGTCTGAGCCTCACTCCAGGTATTCCTTCACGCGCCTGGCGGCACTGCTGTTCATGCCCGGGAGACGGGCAAGTTCCTCTTCGCTTGCCTCACGAATGGCCTGCAACGAGCCGAACGCCCTCATGAGTACCTTCTTTCTTTTTGGGCCAATGCCCGGGATCTCATCGAGCACCGAACTCGTCGCTCTCTTTGAGCGCAGCGACCGGTGGTAGCCCAGCGCGAAACGGTGCGCTTCGTCCCTTACTCGCTGAAGGAGGCGCAACGCCGGCGAGATGCGGGGGAGCCTGAGCGGTTCGGGCGCGCCCGGCAACCAGATTTCCTCTTCTTCTTTGGCGAGTCCGAGTACGGGCACACCCGTCACGTTCGCCCGGTCCATCGCCGAGAGTGCAGCTTGAAGCTGGCCTTTTCCCCCGTCAACCAGCACCAGGTCAGGCCATCTCCAGTCAGAGGAGTCAGAACGTGTAAAACGCCGCCCTATGACTTCTCTCATCATAGAAACATCGTTTGGCCCCTGTACCGAGGTAACCTTAAAACGGCGGTAGTAGCGTGGGGCGGGCTTCCCGTCTATGAACACTACCATAGAGCCCACAGGATCCTGGCCTTGAATGTTGGATATGTCAAACCCCTCTATCCTGTGGGGCTCTGCATCAAGTCCCAGTACGCCGGCAAGCTCCGCCAGCGCCCTGTCTTTTTCTGCCTTTGGCTCCGAGGTGATGCCGGCCTGGAGCAAGGCTTCCGCGTTTTCCCGCGCCATTTGGACCAGGCGAGCCTTTTCACCGCGCTTGGGAACAAGCAGTCTCACCCTGCCGTTTCTTCTTGACGAGAGGTAATCCTGTATGGAGTCTTCCTCCTCGGTCCGGGCGGGAAGGAGGATCACCGGGGGGAGGTGTGATGTGTCTTCGTAGTGCTGTTTCAGAAAGGACGCCAGGATCTCCCCGGTAGGGACGTCCAGCGCCCTGTCGACCAGGTAGTGTTTCTGTCCGACGAGCCTGCCTGATCTCACCGTCTGCACCAGTACGCAGGCACGGTCCGCCCAGCGCGCGATACCTACCACATCCTGATCACCGAGGTCTGTGGATACCGCTTTCTGCTCCTCCATAATGCGCTCAATGGCCCTGATCTGGTCCCGATAGTCGGCCGCCTTCTCGAACTCCAGGCGTTCTGCGGCCTCCTGCATGCGTTTAATCAAGCTGCGTCGTACGTCTTCGTGTTTGCCGTCGAGAAAGAGACAAACGTCTCTTACGGATGCCTGGTATGTGGTGTCATCCACGAGCCCCATGCACGGCGCAGGGCACCTCTTTATGTGGTAGTTGAGGCACGGCCGCTGCGCGTTGGCGAGTATCCTGTCAGAGCAGGTTCTGAGCGGGAAAAGACTCTTTAAAAGCTTAAGCGTCTGGCTAACGCTGCCCGCAGGATAGTACGGGCCGAAATACCGGGCGCCGTCTTTCCTCGCGCTGCGAGAGATGGTCACACGCGGCC
>DYEP01000141.1 GCA_020725675.1 Symbiobacterium sp.
AACGCTTCATATCAAAACATAATCCCTGCTACATGATTTGAAACTCGTCTCAAAACGGCCAATATTGCCTATGAACTGTCGAACGCGGGATTTAACTTCGACACGTTGAGAAAGTCCGCTCACTTTGGATTGAAATATGCAGTTTTTTAGGGGAGATATGCCGGTGACAGGTCGTAAACGTAACTGAAAACGTTGTATCCCCGTACGGGCAACATCAGCTTACTCGATTGAAGCTATTTAGTTGACCCAGATTCAGAGGTTGGAATGTCTTAACCATGATCTGGTGCCATTTGAAGCCATCATGGACTTCTCAGGCCTTATTTTGCTTGGCGAGCCGGGGATCGGAAAGTCAACTGCGATGGAACTGCAAAGGAGTTTGATTAATCGAGCAGGTAACAATAGCGGGAGGAAACACTCTCTGGGTTGACCTACGAGATTGCTTAACGGACGAAGGTCTCTTAAGATGCTCTTCAAGAACCCTGTTTTTCAATCTTGGCTGAGCGGGAACCATCTGTTGCACTTGTTTCTCGACAGCCTTGATGAGTGTCCACTTAGCGCACACGTACTGCCAGCTTGGAAACATGAACGCTTCACTGCAGAAGTGGAGCAGGTGCTGCGTGGCACCCCGGGTTTCCAGGCGATACGCAAGAGACATAGGGCTCGGTGGTCGTTTAGGGCGTCTACAATTACGCCGAACGCATCAAGGGTAAACCGTTGAACCTCGTCAATGCAACAGGCTTCACGTGGGAGTCGGTCGCCATCACCCTTGCCCGCCTGAACGAGGCGCGCGTGACGAGGAGGTCTGGACCCCTGACCTGTTCACCACGCACAGCGACGATCTCCGAAGAATGACGGGTGTGCTTCTTGAGGTCCCGGAGCTCAGGGAATAACCCAAGCAGGTGACAGGTGGACCCAAACCCGATGGCGGATACCCTCGCACGCATCATCTGCGATTAGATGCAGGGTCGCCCGCCTATTGAGATGGCGGCTGAATACTTCACGAGGTTGCAGCCCCAAGCGCCACCGAACAAGCAATGGCTGATGCTACAAAAATGGATAGCGACTTGCTAGGGTTGTTTTTCCCCAGTGAATCGGGCGACATTGATTTTCCTTAGAGAAAAGGGCTCTATCCGACCGAAGCGGACCCTTTCTGCTATAAGCCAAGCGTCTTGGTGGTCAGTCTTAGGCCGCTTGGGAAAGGACTTTTTAAACCCGGCTACCAGGGAGGGATTGATTTCATATACCGACCAATTAGGATTGGCTTCTCCGGCAGCAGCAAGAAAGTCCCGCAGATGGACTCCGTAGACAGAAGTGGCCTCAAGGCCCACACGGACTTTATTAGCTGCAAAAGCAGTGATGGCATCCAAGTTGGTTTGCACCGTGTAAGTCGTTAGCAGACTTCCGGGAAGGACCCAGCTGGTTACCGTCTTGATCAAGACAGCAAAGCACAGCGTCGTTGGCGCTAATGTCGATACCTGCGAACAGATTTGTTACCATTTGGTTCACCTCCCCGGATTGGCCAAAATTAGGGCGTACCCCAGAGGGCGTAATGCATAAACAACCTCGCAAACATGAGAGTTCACTTGAGGGTCACCGTGGGTACACCCTAGGCCTGCTGAACCAAAGGACCAGTGCCCTAAAGCGACTCAACCCACGAGTAAGAACTCTACATTAAGCTCAGGGACTCACTCTTTTTGAGTAGTCAATGCTACAGGGAGGGAAAGAGGAACCCTGACCAACCTATGTTGATTGTCTCAAAGGGTACGCCTAATTGGCAAGAATGGGTTTCCAATCAAATTATACGAGGGAGGTATAAGATTGACCAGGAACGTGCTATGTGCTGTCATGGCTCTGCTGATTCTTAGCTTGCCGGCACGGGCTGGCGCATCATCCTGGAGCCAGGACGGGACTGTCATGCTGGGTAATCAACCTGT
>DYEP01000142.1 GCA_020725675.1 Symbiobacterium sp.
CCACAGATTCTGCAAGTCACCGAGCCTGCAATTGCGCCAGGTCACCGTGCCATGCAGCCTGCAAGGCTTGCACAATCAGGCGACCCGGCTGACCCAAAAAGATTGAAAAACGGGGTGACATCTATCTCGCAAGACAACACCTTATCTCACACAAAATCCCGGACAAGGGCTTGTTCTAAAGGGGCTAGGGTTGTATCTCTGCCAGGCATAGATGAGGAGACCTTTATTCGCATCTCTGAAGTCGATTACGAGGAGATATTGCACCAGACTGCCTATGTCTCTTTCGTTCTTGATAGGGGTAAGACTGCAACGATCCTGGGGGAAAATGGTGAGAAGCTTACTATGGAGATAGGGGGGAGGAAGTCGGTTGTAGACACAGGCATGTATCATCGGAAAGGGGATTTTGGCAATCTGCCGGCGGGTGAAGCTTATATTGCTCCGGTAGAAGGAACTGCAAATGGTGTGGTCACGGTGGACGGAAGCATAGCAGGAGTCGGGTTACTTAATGAACCAGTGCAACTGGAGTTCACGAATGGTAGGGCTGTAGATATTCGAGGAGGCGAAGCTGCAGCGAGCCTGTACCGGTTAATTCAACCTGTAGGTGAAATGGGCACGAACCTTGCTGAATTGGGCGTCGGAACGAACAGTGCTGCCAGACTTACAGGGCTGATACTGGAAGATGAAAAAGTGGCTGGCACGGTTCATGTTGCACTTGGGGCTAATGCCACATTTGGTGGCAAGGTTCAGGTTCCGTGTCATCTAGATCTTGTAATTAGAAAGCCTACAGTATTGATTGACGAGATACTCTTGATAGATAGAGGAAGCCTAATTGTTCAGTAGTCCCTGCTTTCTGGATTGGCATCTGACCATCGACATTCTTATGAGGGAGTGAGTCTAGTGGTGAGCCAAGAGATTGGGAGCCAATTAATTGATGTTCATGGGGATCATGCAGTCACTCCTGTAACGCCAGCAGAGCGAAGAAGCACTCTCGATGTAGCATTGGTTGCTGCCGGTTTCTGTATATGCATGTCCGGCTTATTTACCGGGGCCGCAATGGCCGCTGGCCTAAACCTGCGGCAGGCAGTTCTTGCCACGATTGTCGGAAACCTCATTTTGGCTTTGTACGGGGGTCTATTAGGAGCTGCAGGAGCGCGTGAGGGTGTAGGAACAGCTATGCTCTCAAGGCATTCCTTTGGACGAAAAGGCTCAATGGTAATTGGTGCCGTACTAGCAATAACCATGCTGGGGTGGTACTCTGTTCAGGTTGGGTTCTTCGGAATGACGATTAATGCCATGTTTTCTAATGGGGGGTTTATTACAGCACCTAAAGTGGCAGCACTTTGGGGCGGAGTCCTGATGATGATAACCGCTTACTACGGCTACAAAGGTTTGAGCGTTCTTAGCAAGATTGCCATTCCTGCTATCATCGTGACTTCCATAATAGGCATTGGTGCTGCTGTAACACAGTCAGGTGGCTGGTCAAGACTCCTTGCTGTAGAACCCCCTTCAGAAATGAGCATCAGTGCGGGAATTGTATTAGCTGTTGGATCGTTTGCCGCTGGGGCTTCCGCACAGGCTGATATAACCCGTTATGCAAAATCATCTTCGGCTGCGTGGATTGCAACGATATTTGGATTTGTGGTGGCAAACACGTTTGTCATCATTGCCGGCTCCATTACTAATTTGGCCACAGGGTCAGGCGATCTACCTTCTGCCATGCTGTCTCTTGGACTCGGTTTCCCGGCTTTGATCGTCTTGATTGCAGGCCAGTGGACTACCAACGACAACAATCTTTATACATCGTCTTTAGGTTTGTCTAATATTTTCAAAGCAAAAAAGTCCAGAATTGTACTACTTGGCGGATCTTTAGCCACGCTTATAGGTGTAGCAGGTCTTGCAGACTACTTTGTATCCTGGTTGATTCTGCTGGGAGTCACAATTCCGCCCATGGCAGGGATCATTATTGTCGATTACTGGATAGTTAAGAAGGGCCAATACCACTACGGTCCAGGTACCCAATACTCAGACGTATACTGGCCGGCCTTTGTTGCCTGGCTCTTAGCTTCACTAGTTGGCTATTATGCTACAATTGGCATCGCCTCCCTCACCAGTTTGGTTTTAGGAGGTGTGTTCTACCTTGCCATTCATTACGCAGTCAAAGCAGCCAAGATAAGCGGTGCCATAGGAAGTACCATAGAAGATGAGACTGGTTTCTAAGTTACCGAGTCATCTCTTGGGGAGGTAATGATATGCCTACACGTCTTGACTTGGAATTAAGTGCTGCCGCACATAAACTGATTCGCGAGCAGATCAGGCTAAGACCTAACGAGAGTGTTCTAATTACCACTGATTCGGTTAGTGATTTCCGCGTGGCAGAAGAGATAGCCAAAGCAGCAGAAAGTGCTGGGGGAAGAGTGATGCTGGCATGGCACTCAACCCCAGAGGGCTATGGTCGAGTGACTGAAGCCTACCTGCCAGAACCTCTTCTGGCTTGCACTTCCAGCACAGATGTGTGGATTGAATTGAACAATCAGTGGCTGCTCTACTCTAGTCCCTGGAATAAAGCAGTAACCAATGGAAGAACTCGCCAGGTTATGTTAGGCGGCTTGACCGTGGAACAACTCGTCCGGTGTATTGGAAAAATAGATATTCAAGCACAGAAAGAATTTCAGGACAAGATAGTTGCTCTAACTAAAGGAGCCAAAAGAATGAGAATAACAAATGATGCTGGCACGGACGTGTCCTTTGAGAATGACCCGAGAAGACCAGTGACAAACGAGATCATGTACGATAAACCGGGAGGACATTTCCTTTTGGGGCAAATCGGCTGGGCACCTGTAGAGGAGACAATTAACGGGACAATTGCATTTGACGGAGCAATATCTGGTGGAGGAGAGGCAGAAATAGGGGTTCTTGATGAAGTTATCGTCTACTTAGTAGAAAAAGGTACTATCAAGGATATTCAGGGAGGGGCTAAGGCAAATATCATAAGGAGGTGGTTTGAAAAGCTTGCTGATCCCAACATGTATGTAGCTGCGCACGTATGCTACGGATTTAACCCGGGTGCTAGGCTTGAAGGGACTACTACCGAAGATGAGCGGGTATGGGGAAGCACAGAATGGGGCTTTGGTTATCAAGGGCCAATGTATTCTGGCGGTGATGCCAGGGAAGCCAAAAGCCACATAGACGGGGTATGTCTCAATTGCTCTGTTTGGCTCGATGACCAACAGTTACTAGACCGTGGCAGGATTGTCCACCCTGAAGTGGTAAACCTCGCAAGTAGGCTACGAAAGTGACAATGCGGTCGGGGGGCTTGGATATGTCAATTCGTTTTGGACTAGAACTAGCACGGTGCGGCTGGACCGTATCAAAGCACCTAGCCTGTGTGAAAAAAGGTGAGAGTGTTCTCATCACAGTTGATTCTTCGGGAGATTTCAGGGTTGCTGAAGAGATAGCAAAAGCCGCGGCGAGTTTAGGCGCAAAGGTTTGCGTTGCATGGCACTCAACGCCAGGGGGTTACGGGAAGGTTGCTGATGCTAGCCTGCCTGATGCTGTCAAGAGTGCTGTTGAAAATACCGACGTATGGATTGAACTCAATGACCAGTGGTTGATGTTCTCGAGCCCCTGGGAGCAAGCAATGAACAATAGACGCACCAGGTATTTGTTCATGGGGGGCTTACGTACGGAGCATGTGGTAAGGTGCATATCCAGGTTGAATTTTGAGGTTCAGCGGGATTTTCAGAACCTGCTTGTAAAGAGAATTAGTGAGACAAAGACAATGCGTTTCACTACTCCTGCAGGGACTGACGTTGTATTCGAGAACAAACCTTCAAGACCAATTGCCAATGAAATCTGCGCAGATACACCTGGCCCTCACTACCTGATCGGCCAGATAGGTTGGGCACCTGATGAGAGTAGTATTAATGGCAAGGTGGTACTAGACTGTTCCTTCTATGGTGGTGGTGAAGCCGACTTAGGTATACTTGAAGAACCGGTGGAACTTATTATAAGGGGGGGGAGAAATAGTACAGATATCCGGAGGGCGAAAGGCAGAGTTCATCTCCAGTTGGCTGGAGAGTTTTGGAGATAAAGGAATGTACACTGTTGCTCATGTCTCGTTTGGATTCTTGCCGCACGCGAAGCCTAGCGGCATCTGTACAGAGGATGAGCGCACATGGGGAATCAACATGTGGGGCTTTGGTTATCAGGGACCTATGTACTCTGGAGGAGAACCGAGGGCAGCTTCCACTCATGCAGACGGAATAGGGTTGAATACATCTGTATGGATGGACGGCGAATTGATCATGGATAAGGGCACGATGGTAGATAAGGAATTGAGGGGCCTGGAATTGCTTCTCAGATAAAGTACTGCAACGGAAACAACATTATTGGAGGCTGGCGACATATCCAACTGTGGCCAGCTCCTTGTTTGTAGGCCGACATGAGCGTTAACTTAGTAGGGACAATCTACTGCAGGTAAGGCAGTACCCGCGTTCAGTTCATAGGCAGCATTGACCGTATTTGGGCTGTTTCAAGTCATTAACAGGAAAGTTTTGGTATGACGTGTTGTAATCCGTTTTCCTTTATAATGATACAGAAGCTCTACTCTGATCAAACCACTACTCCGCGCGCCGATGCTGCCGAACGCCAACTAGACCCTCGTCATTTTCTAACGTACCCTTGAAGTACAGCTTCGTACGCGCCTTAGCCCACGGTCCGCACTGACAGAATTTGAATCTTGGTCGGGTCAATGATAATAACGCAACACCTTAATATAATTAATATAGAGCTTGACATTATTGATTTTTGCAGGTTAAAATGATCCCAGGAGGTGGTAATCCTGACTATAAGGGAGGCGCCGGGCACTTGTCCCGTATGCGGCCATAAACTAGAGATTAAACGCCTGCATTGCAGGCACTGTGATACAGCGCTGGAAGGCAGTTTTTTGACTTGCAGGTTCTGTCAGCTGAACAAAGAACAGCGGGAGTTTGTTGAGATATTTATCAAGTCAAGGGGGAACATCAAAGAAGTCGAAAGGGAGATGGGCATATCTTACCCGACTGTGCGGAACCGTCTTGATGGGGTGATCACTGCTCTTGGGTACAAGATAGAGCCTCAGCCTGAAGAAGAAAAGGTGAATACGAAGAGGAAGGAGATTCTTGACGCAGTTAGCCGCGGGGAGATGAGCGCTCAGGAAGCGCTGAAGCTACTAAAGAAATGAAACACTCTGAGAGGAGATACTGATATGGAAGAAGAACGTCTACAGATACTCAGAATGGTACAAGAGGGTAAGGTGACGCCGGAGGAAGGAGCAAAACTGCTAGAGGCATTAGAATCTGAACCTCCAACAGCTAGGGCCACAAGCCAATGGCTTAGAGTTCGCGTCTTTGATGAAAAACAGAACAAGTTGAAAGTGAACGTTAACGTGCCCATTAACCTTGTCAAGTTGTTTGGTAGATTTATTCCCACCAAGGAACTGGAGGCAAAAGGCTTGGGCCCACTTAACATGGATGAAATAGTAGAAATGGTGAAGACGGGTGCGCAGGGTAAGCTCGTCGATGTATACGACGATGAAGAGGGAGTACGTGTGGAGATATTTGTAGAATAGCCATGTCGATAGGGTCTGAAGCTCAAAGAATGAATGATGCACTTTCCGTCAGTTGAAAAGCTCCGTTGTGCGGAAAGCATCCAGGAGCCCTGCCAACGTGCAAGGATCTGCCGGCTCACGACTATCCATTGAGGATCAATACACGAGCACTTGATAGATAAGACAAGATGTGTTTTTGCTACCGAGGGTGGCTCAAGACAAGATCCCCAGACGACGTGTTCTGGAGTGAATTGGTATGAGGAGATTCCTTCATAGAGTCCTAGTTAACCTGATCGCTCTGTACCTGGCCTCTTTGCTCTTGCCTTCTGCTGTATACGTTCAGACAACGGGCACTCTGCTGTGGGCATCACTGGTGCTTGCAGTGGTCAACTCAGTGGTAAGGCCACTGGTTATCGTTCTTACACTACCCATCAACTTTCTTACGCTCGGATTATTTACCTTCGTAGTCAACGGTCTCATGGTATACTTGACCTCAGTGCTGGTAACCGATTTCACTGTCGCGGGACTGCTTTCCGCAATTTTCGTATCTCTGACCGTCAGCGTGGTGAACCTGCTGCTGTCCACAACAGGAGGTAATAGGGCTTGAAGGTGTATGTTACAAGGAGAATTCCTGAAGTAGGAATGGAACTGCTGAAAGAATTCGATGTGCGGGTCTGGCCGGGTGACGAACCTCCTCCGAGGGAAGTGCTGCTTGAAGAAGTCAGGGACGTGGACGGGCTGCTTTGTCTGTTGACGGATAGGATTGACGGAGAACTCTTTGACCGGGCGGAAAGGCTGCGAGTCGTATCCAATTATGCAGCGGGCTACGATAATGTAGACGTGGAGGAGGCGACCAGGCGAGGGATACTTGTGACCAACACGCCCGGCGTACTTACTGACTCCACTGCGGACCTCACTTTCGCCCTGCTACTGGCGCTGGCAAGGAGGATACCTGAAGCAGAGGCGTTCATGAGATCGGGGCGATGGAGAACCTGGAGCCCCGACCTGCTCACCGGGATAGAAGTTACCGGATCTGTGCTGGGTATAGTGGGGATGGGCAGGATAGGAGAGGCGGTGGCGAGGAGAGCTGCGGGTTTTTCCATGAAGATCTTATATACTTCACGCACACGAAAGCCTGGTGCAGAACAAGCGTTCCAGATGGAATTCGTATCGCTCACCGAATTGCTTTCCGCATCCGACTTTGTCACTATTCACGTGCCGCTCACGCAGGAAACCACGAGATTAATAGGAAAGGCCGAATTGTCCCTTATGAAAAGGGACGCATGCATCATAAATACGTCCCGTGGTGCTGTACTCGATCAGAGAGCGCTGTGCGAGGCGCTCATTGAACGAAGGATCCGCGGTGCAGCGTTGGATGTCTTTGAAGAGGAACCTGTTCCCATGGATGACCCTATCTTTACTACCCCGGGCCTCATTATTGTGCCTCACATCGGCAGCGCAACCACCAAGACCAGGCAGCGGATGGCCAAGATGGCTGCGCTCAACCTGAGAAACTTCCTTTTGGGTCATCCCGTACCTAATCCGGTCAACCCCGTAGTACTAAACGCCTAACTGAAGGGTCTTGTGCTGGCTCAGAGCTCAAAGCCCCCTGGCTCAGTCCTTTGTCGATAAGGGACCTCTCGAACCTGTGCACAAAGTCTGCCATCCAGCTTTGGCGGTGCTGCCGGTACTACCTAGGGTACGGGCAGCCGTACCCTCCTTCAGAGTGATAGCTAGATCCGCACCTGATCCAGACGGTCCAGGTCATACTGTTTTATAAGATTGATCAGTTTGATCGGGTACTTGGAGTCGGTTGCATAGCCAGCTCGCCGTAACGCCCAGGCTCCCTGGGTGCTGTCATGCATCACTGCTCTGAAGGGTTCATACCTGCTGGCGGTGAGCAGCAACCGTTTGTGATCCGCCCAGCTCTCAGCCGTGTTGTTATACGCGCGAAACGCCGCATCGACGCGGTAAGCGACTCCGTTATACTCCTCCCAGGTATTGGAGGTTACTGAACCTGCGGGCCCCTGACCTTTGATGCCGAAGAGGTTGTACGAGACTTTACCCGTATACTTATCCACCGGCGTGTACTGCCCCCACCCTGTTTCAAGGATCGCCTGGGCGACCTGAAGCGAAGCCGACATGCCAGTTACCCGTTGTGATTCCACGGCCAGTCCGGCTGCAAACTCAAGGAAAAGGTTCTTTTCTATGATCGGCTTGGGCCCGTGTATCGGCCCGAGGTAAATGGTAACCGGCACAGCTTCGCTCAGGATCTTGTCTCCCGAGGAAGTGGTGCCTACTGCCTGAACCTGCCATGCGCCTGCATCACTCTGTGAAGGCGTGAAGGAGTATTCGGTATCGGGGTTGGTTCCGCCGGCGATGGTACGCCTCTCCCCGGTCTTCGGATTTATCAAGTGATACGTGATAGCGCTGAGTGAAACATTGGATGATGCTTTCAGGTTCACTGTTCCTGTCAGGACCTGTCCCGGACCGACGCCTTCAAGGAGGAGCCGCGGTTCGCCCGGAACCTGTACGGTAATGGCATTGCTGGTGTATGTGTTGCCTTCAGCATCGGTCACCCTGGCCAGTACCGACCAATTCCCGGCCTGTTCCGGAGTGGGAAACCACCTGTAGCTGGAATAACCGGCCATTCGGGCGAGGACTTGTTCCTCTTCCGTGCGGGTGTCCTTAATCACATATTCTACCTGGCTGACTGGGAAATTCCGCGAAAGCCAGAGCGTAACGGGCTTTGCGACGCTGGCCCCGGGAGATACGCCACCGAGCGCGACTTTTGGCTCTGCTGCTACTCGGACGTAAAAGATGTCACTTGAATATGGCTTGTCTGCACGATCGTAGGCAATGGCCCGGACCGTGATATAACCGTTGTCTGTTACCTGGGGGGTCCAGATGAAGGAGCCCTGAGGGTCCATTTCCTCCGTAACCATCACGCTGCCTGTATTGCGATTGATGATCTCATACTTCACATACTGAGCAACGAAGTTGAGGCCAACACTTAGTGATACGCTATCTTTTACCACCTGTCTTTGCGTCAGACCCCGAAGTTCTACCCGAGGCAGGATACCTACCTCCACCGGTACAACCGTACCTGCCACGAAGCGACCATCTTTGTCGTACGTCGCCGCGGCCAGTACACGAGCGCCATTGTGAGTGATGTCAGGGAGCCACCGGTAAGTGCCTTTGAGATCACTTCCACGTGCGATAACGGGCCCCCGGCCTGTTTCAGGATCGAGTAATAGGTAGCGCACTTCGACTGCGGATGGGGGCATGCTACCATACTCGATCCGGAGATCGGTAATTCCGGTGATAAGTTGCCCCGGCCGAATCGATGGCAAAGTGACGTCGTAAAACGGCGTATATGCGCCGGGCGTTTTCGAATCAACATAAACGGTTCTTTCAATATCGCTCCAGGTCACTGTTATCCCCAGAGCGTTGCTTACAAGCCTTAATGGTACGAAAGTGCGGTCGCCAAAGATCTGCGGTGGGACGTCTGACAACCCAAAGACGGTCGTGCCCATGGTATAGCTGAACAAGCGGTCGTCGATGGTCAACTTGACAGTGCGCTCGCCTTTTGTAACCACAACGGTTCTGGTCTCCGGATGCCACTGCACATCGGCCTTGAGTGCCTCAGAGAGAGCGCGCACAGGTACGAGAGTACGCCCGTTCTGAATCATGGGTGCGGGTGATAGAACAACTCTTTGTCCATCGATCACTACATTTACTTCAGCGGCGACCCCCAAAGACGCTGGTAGAACAAGAAAAGCCAGTGCCAGGAAGAGCGCGTTTAGCACTCGCCGATGAAATAACATATCCCTGATATACATCACACCATGCACCCCTTCAACAGACCTACCCGTGGACATTCCACCCTACTTTCCTTGGATGTTTAATGTCATTGGAAAGTTCCCAGTTATGGAGAGAAAATCCGATCCATATCCTTCCTTTAAGACTTCGGAACCGTTCCAGAGGGTGGTATGCAGAAGGAGAATGAGCTCATAATGGAAAAATATAGCAGAAACAATGTTCAGGGAGGGAGTTTCACAATGAAAACTACATTCAAGACCGTCTGACGCACCGCGCAAATCGACCTGATGAATCACCCGGGGAGTCTCTGTATGGGTCACCGACCAAGAACAGGCCTGAACCCGTTGCCATTTGAGCCCCGATCTATTGACATGTGTATAGAAAGACGATTATCATGTAGCTGTACTACAATATTAGTACACTAAGAGAGTGACGCGGATGTGGCTGCATGTTGACCCTTCATCGGGGGTACCGATCTACCTTCAAATCGTTGAGCAAATGCGCCAGGCGGCGGCCACCGGGCTGCTGGCTTCCGGGGAGCAACTGCCTTCTGTGAGGGAATTGGCGCTTTCTCTCACAATCAATCCTAATACCGTAGCTAGAGCCTACCAGGAGCTGGAGCGGGATGGGGTCATTACCGTTGTGAGGGGCGTAGGCACGTTCGTTTCCGACAGCCCTCCCAGGTTGTCGGATAAAGAGAGATATGAACGGATCCTGAAGGGCGCAAGGCAGCTGGCAGCACAAGCGTATAGCCTCCGGTTCTCTGCAGCAGAATTCACGAAGACGGTGAGGGATGCCGCCAGGGAAGTGTACCGCTCAGAACTCCAAGAGAATTCAGGTGAGAACGATGCGTGAGTACGCCATTGAGACAGAAGAGCTTACCAAGGCTTTCGGCGACGTAAGAGCTGTGGATGGACTTAACCTCCAGGTTCCTGTCGGCAGTATTTTCGGGCTTCTTGGGCCCAATGGCGCGGGCAAGACCACCACCATAAAGATGCTGCTTGGATTGGTGGCTCCCACTTCGGGTTCTGCCAGGGTGCTGGGATTTGACGTCCGCACCCAGAGTGAGGAGATAAGGCGCAGGGTGGGCTACCTCTCGGAGACCTCCGGCATGTACGGGTATATGTCAGTGGGCGAGCTGCTGTCTTTCACCAGGCGTTTGTACCCCAGATGGGACAAAGCAGTGGAAGACAAGTACATCGATCTGTTTCGCCTGCCCAGGACCCGTCGCGTCTCGGCGCTATCGCGGGGAATGCGGACTCAGCTTGGACTAATCCTCGCGCTCGCTCCGTGTCCTGAGTTGATTGTGCTTGACGAACCTACCAACGGGCTTGACCCTGTGGGGGTCCGGCACTTTCTCCAGGTGATACTCGACGAAGTGTCGGGTTCCGGCCAGACGGTTCTGATGTCCTCTCACATGTTATACCAGGTAGAACGCGTGGCGGATCGGGTGGGTCTGCTAGTTCGCGGAAAGCTACTTCTATCAAAACCCATGGACCAGCTGAAATTGGGCCAAAAAAAGATCCAGGCGGCGTTCCAGGTTGATCCTCCCGACAAGATCTTAAAGATGCCGGGGATTGAGCGGGTAGATCACGACGGCAGACGGTACGTGATTCACGTCTCTGATAACGTGGACGAGATCGTTGCCAAACTCAGAGAAATACCCCACTTCGCGGTGGAAGTGGTCGACTTGAATCTCGAAGACATCTTCATGGAATACGCGGGAAATGGGAGTGAGCCGTCATGATCAGCAGTCCACTGTTTGTGAAAGAACTCAAGGAAGCGAAGTGGAAGATCATCACGGGGCTCCTAATCACCGGGATCACAGGCGCTTCTCTCCCGTTTCTTGTGGATTACCTGGGTGTTTTCGTAGAACAGATGGCTATGCCCGAGTGGGCGCGGTCTATCCTTGGGCAACAGCTGGGGAACTACCCGCTGTACCTCTGGTCCAACTGGTACGGTAAGAACCTGCTTCAGTTCTCAGTGGCGTTTGCGGTGATCATCGCTGGGCCTCTTATTGCGGGAGAGCGTGCCCGGAACACCCTGGAATTCTTGGCGTCAAGACCCCTGTCGCGCGTCCAGATTATACTGACCAAAGCAGCGGCGGGTTCAGTTTCTTTGGGCGTAATCATACTGGTTTCAACTGTCATCACGCTTGTTGCAAGTTATGCCGCGGCCCGCCCGGTACCGGTGGCATGGTTCATGTCAGGACTGTTGCCCCAGTATGCCGGAGCGCTGGTGTTCTTTAACCTTGCGCTCATGCTTTCCGTACGTTCCGATGATGGACTCAAGGCCGCCGTCATTGCGGGTGGCATTGCACTGCTGTTGTTCGCGGCAGAATGGGTCGCTCCCCTAAGGGGCCGGACGGTCATATCGATGATGGCGGCCAGTAGGTCTTTCGTCACAGGTGACGTGCACTTCGGCCACCTATTCTTCATGCTGCTTTTGGCATTGGGGCTTCTGTGGGCAGCATTGACCGCATTCCGGCAATCAGACGTATGAAGGGTCAGGAGGGAGCCGGTTTGATCGAAATCAGGAACGTATCCAAAAGCTATAACAAGGGGCAGATCAAGGCAGTAGATGATTTGTCGCTGCAGGTGCAACCCGGGGAAATCTTTGGATTTCTCGGGCCCAACGGGGCCGGCAAGACCACCACCATCAAGATGATCGTGGGTCTTTTAGAACCGGACCGGGGCAGCATTGTGGTCAATGGCTACGATATCCGGAAGGATCCGATAAAGGTGCGAAAGTCTATTGGGTTTGTGCCGGACAATCCAAGCGTATACGAAAGGCTCACGGGCATCGAGTACCTGAATTTCCTCGGTGACATGTACGATGTGCCCAGGGCCGTAAGGACCAAGAGGGCGAAGGAGCTGCTCGAGCTGTTCGAGCTCACCGGAGACGTGGGAAATCTGATCCAGAGCTACTCCCACGGGATGAGGCAAAAGCTCGTGCTGATCGGAGCTTTGCTGCACGCTCCTGACGTATTTGTGCTGGATGAACCCATGGTCGGGCTTGATCCCAGGTCTGCGCACAACCTAAAGGAGATCATGAGCCGGCACTGCCAGGAGGGAAAAACGGTGTTCTTCTCTACCCACATCCTGGACGTAGCGGAAAGACTCTGTGACCGTATTGGCATTATCAGACGGGGAAAGCTCATCGCCTGTGGTACCATGGATCAGCTGAGGCACATGGCGAACAACAAGGAGACCCTGGAAAACGTGTTCCTGGAGTTGACAGAGCAATGAAGACATGGAGGCTTGTTGTACTGCATATCAACCTGAACTTTGGCCTTTCGGTACTGCGCCATCACTGGAAAACGAAGGATAAAAAGCTGCTTGGCCAGGCAGGCATCACCGCTGTCGTACTGCTAACGGCGGCCACATTCGGGGGCATGTACTACGCCTTCCTGAATATGACCTACAACGCTCTGTCAGCGCTGGGTCACGGACAGGCCGTGCTCACTATGGGCGTGGTGACTTCCAGTCTGTTTGTAGTGCTCGCAGGGCTTGCTCTTGTAGTATCCGTGTTTTATTTCGCCGATGACCTTGAATTTCTGGTGAGTTTGCCGCTCTGGCCTCACCAGGTACTCGCTGGTAAGTTTGCCACAGTGCTGGTAAACGCCTACCTGATCGCCGCACCCTTTGCCATTCCCACTCTGGTGCTATTCTGCATCAGGGAAGGTATGGGCCCGTCCTACTGGCTTACGTCTGCGCTTGTGTTCTTGTTCATCCCCATACTTCCGCTGACTATTGCCTCTGTTGGCGTGCTCTTCATCATGTCTGTTACCAACATCGGTAGGCACAAAGACGCGCTGAGGGTGGTGGGCCTGAGTCTTTTGCTCATGTTGGCTCTGGGTTTTAACTACCTCTTTTCGAGTGCTGCGGCAGGTATGGAGAACATCCAGTCTATACTGCGGGATAGTGAAGGGCTGGTAAGGATCGTGGGGCGCGCCTACCCGCCCGCAGTGTGGGCAACCCGGGCACTGAACCCTGTCACACTGTCCTCCGGTGTTCTATACGCGGTATTGTTTGCAGTGGTATCAACAGCGGGGTTTGGACTGATGATGGTTGCAGCACATTACCTGTTTTATAAAGGGCTTATCGCCGGGAAAGAAGTGAGTCCGGGCAGGAGGCTGCGATGGGACGAGTTGGACTTCCGGTTTTCTGAGGCTTCACCAATCCGTGCGATCGCAAGAAGGGAAATCCGAATACTGGTCAGGACGCCGATCTTCATGTTCAACAGCGTTGCCATGCTGGTAATTCTTCCCCTCATATCCGTGTTCACTATGTTCATGCCCGGCAGCGACACCCTACGAGCGCTGATCCAAAGCGGTGTAGCGAGGCAGACTATAATGCTTGGCGCGGCGGGATTCATCGCAATAATGGGGATGTTTGCTCCTTCTCCTGCCAGCGCCATATCCAGAGAGGGCAAGTTGTTTTGGATTTCAAAGATGATCCCGGTGACTGCTGCGGACCAGCTCAAAGGGAAACTCGTTTACAGTTTCGCCCTGACTGCACTTGCCATCCCAATCCTTTATCTTTATTCACTCTTGGTTTTCTCATGGAGTGCGCTTGAGTTCGTCGCCATCATCCTGCTCGGGATGGCGGGCTCGGCACCTGTCATTATTTCAAACCTGCTCATCGACCTGTTTAGGCCCTACCTGACATGGGACGACCCGCAGAAGGCGATCAAGCAGAACTTCAATGTAGTGGCGGGGATGTTGGCCGGATCTGCAATTCTTTTCGTCCTTTATAAGGCGTTTGAAGGAGCGCTTGAGATGGGGCTTGGCTTTTGGCCCGCGTGGACGGTCGCAGGTGCCCTCGCTGTTCTGCTTGCATTGCTCATGTACGCGTATATGGTGAAAGTGTCTGACTCTTTGTACCGGCGGATCCCGGTGTAGAGTAATGTTCTAAGGGGGAATACGCAATGTTGCTTTCAACCGTTGACCTGAGGACTGAGTATCAGGTGCTGGGGCTCGTGAAAGGCAGTTCAATGAAAGCCAAGCACCTGGGGAAGGACATCATGGCTGAGATCCGCAAGCTCGTCGGGGGAGAGGTGCGGGAATACGCCGAGCTCTTGACAGAAGCAAGAGAAGAGGCAATCGCCAGGATGATTGCCGAGGCAGATAAGCTCGGAGCCAATGCAGTTATCGGGGTGCGCTTTGCTACCAGCACTATTACCAGCGGCGCGGCGGAGATCATCGCATATGGCACTGCCGTGAAGATCTGAGGGAGAGCCCCTCGTACCGGGCGAGGTGCGAGGGGCGCCGTTTGGTAGCTCAAAAAGAGAACTTCACGCGCAGCCTGGCAGTGATGGTCATATCGCCAGGCAGGATCACTGTGTCCTCCATTGCCTTTGCGGCAGAGTATCGGATGACGCCCGGCGGCTCACTGTAGGCCTCTTCTACTACCGTCACATCAGTGATGGTCGCACCGATTGTGGACGCGACGGTCTCGGCCTTTTTCCGCGCGTCAGCCATGGCGAGTTTGAGTGCTTCCAGCCTGGCAGCTGACGGGTCTTTCACGGTAAACTGCACGCCTTCGACAGAATTGGCACCTGCCGAGACCGCGGTATCAAGGATCTTGCCTACGATATCGATTTTGTCCACGGTAATAGAGAGCGTGTTATGCACACGGAACCCGACTACACGCGGCGCGCCTTCCTTCTCAACTCGATAGTCCCATACTGGGAACAGGTTGAAGCCGGCTGTCTTCATATCGGACTCCCGTATCCCAAGGGTCTTGATTGCGGCCATTACCTGCTGCATTACCCGGGCATTTTCGGACTGTGCCTTCTGGGCAGTTTCTGCCTGGGTCTGCACTCCCAGTGTGACCACGGCCCTATCTGCCTTCAGCTGGACCTGCCCTTCACCGTCCATAACCATTACTCGTGGCTCCTTTTCCGACGCGGTAACCGGCTGTCTTCCGCCAAGCGATGCGACAAAGCCTGCCGCCAGAGCGATCGTCACCAAACAAATCATGAGTGGGTACAACCTTCTCACAACAAGCGCCTCCATTTCTAAGATAAAGTCAGCTGACTTTTGTCCCATTTGGACGTCACATCGTGGGAGAAGTTCCGGAGAGAGACGGATCATTCGTAAACCAAGGTAACGCTCTTTGCATTGAGAGAGCACCTTCCTCCATCTTAAGAGTGGGCAGTATGGACATCCGAATTGTTCACTGACATGCATATGTTTTACTAGGAGGATTGTCCCAGGCTCCTGGATCATGCTTGAAGACCTGCCCGGTAGGAAAGGAGTCCGAAAGCGTAGAACAATGTTTTGGAGGGTCTACCATGGTGCATGTGCTGTGCAACGTGTTGTCAGGCGGGGGGCGCGCCTCGCGCGTGCTCGCCACAGTGGTGGAATTGCTCAAGGAAAGGGGCGTATCACCCAGGGTGCGTGTGGCCGTGACTATGGCCGATTGCAGAGCAGAAGCCCAGGCTACCCGTGATGAGGACCCGACAACGGTTGTTGTTGTAGGCGGCGATGGCACGTTTCGAGAGGCAGGCCATGTCTTTGCCGGCACAGGCATACCGCTGCTGTTCGTTCCTGCAGGTACCGGAAACGGCCTGGCATACTCTCTGCGACTGCCGCTTGTGCCCGAACGCTGCCTGGACCTCCTTGATACAGGACAGGTTCGGAGGATGGATGTCGCGCAGACGGGCGCAGGCCCATTTCTTAATGTGGCAGGGGTGGGTCTGGACGCCGAGGTAGCAGAGCGAGCGAAAAGACTCCAGTATATAAAGGGGCTGCCGGCGTACGTGGTGACGGTGCTTGAGGAGCTGCACGACTTTTTGCCTTTTGAGTACAGCATCAGAACCGACGAGAACTATGTAATGCAGGGCAAAGCTATACTTGTGGCAGTGGGCAACGGAAGCTGCTACGGAAAGAACATCGGTATCGTACCCGGCGCTGAAGCGTTTGACGGCTGCCTGGACTTATGCGTGCTGGAGCAACTCAAGCCCCTGGAACTGAGTACAGTCATCGGTATGCTCATGACGGGACGGCTTCACCAACACCCAAGAGTCAAACGCCTGAGGGTCAAGAAGGCAGAGATCAGCACGGATCCGCCTCATCTTGTCCACTTAGACGGAGACGTGATGACGAGCACACCTGTGACTGTAGAGGTATGGCCGGGTGCGCTGTCGGTATTCGTCTAAATACAACACGCGGAGGTGATCGCACTGAAGAAGAGACTTTACAGGTCACGATCAAACCAAATGATTGCCGGCGTTTGTGCGGGCATAGCCGAATATCTGGATACGGACCCTACGGTTGTGAGGGTTATTTGGGCTGTCCTTGCATTTGCAGGAGGGTTGAGCATACTCGTTTACGTTTTTGCCTGGATCATCATGCCGCTTGACCCGTCTCCTTCCGGGTCAAAACAGTCTTCCCAAGGTGACGCTGCTGTCATCGTGGGGGGCTTCTTAGTGCTTGTCGGTGGCATAATGCTGATGAGGACATTGTTCCCGTGGCTGCGCGTTGGCAACCTAACGCCCATCGCACTCATTACCATCGGCACGCTGCTTGTGCTGAACGGGCTTGGGAAGAAGTAACTGCAGGAGGAAACGACCATGGTATACTGGGACACTTTCGGACCATCGCAAACTGATAGCACACTAAACTGTGCGATTAACCGCGCAAAGGAGAGATCCGTATCTCACCTGGTGGTTGCCAGCACCACCGGAAAGACAGCGCGTCGCGCTCATGAGTTGATGCGCGAGCACAAGTTGGCGCATACTAAGCTTGTTGTGGTGTCGCATCATACGGGGTACCGGGAACCGGGTGTAAATGAGTTCGACCCGGGCATCCGTGAGGAACTGGCCTCAAGCGGTGTGCCAGTGCTTACTACCACCCACCTTATGGCGAACATCGAGCGGGGGATGTCAAGGAAATTCCAGGGAATTTACCCCGGGGAAATCGTCGCGTACACCCTCCGCATGTTCGGCCAGGGTACCAAGGTCTGTGTCGAGTGTTCCGTAATGGCGCTCGATGCTGGGCTTATACCCTATGGTAAGGAGATCGTGGCTGTGGCTGGTTCAGGGCGCGGAGCGGACAGTGCGCTCCTGCTTCGGCCGTCGCACGCCCACTCGTTCTTTGACACCGAGATACTTGAAGTGATCTGCAAGCCCAGGGTTTTGAAAGGGTGATGTCATGCGGCTTTCTCAGTCAGGACTACCCATATCGTTAGTAGGAACTGCTCTTTCATTCGGAGATGTACCCGAGGTGACGCCTCAAGTGAGGACGCTTGAGGAAATGCGTCCGCTTCTTTATAACCAGACAGCTACTAGTCCTTCCCAGCTGTACTTCATGTACAGAGATGTAGGTTACAACGACCATAAGCGAAGGGGCGCATCGTACGACCTCCGCTATGATATTACTGTGCTGGTGCCGGGAACGGTGGGCGGCGAGTACGTAAAGACGGCCGGTCACTATCACCCGGACTCAGGAACGGCCGGACTCACCTATCCCGAGGTATACGAGGTCATATACGGTACCGCCCATTACCTCTTACAAAGGCCCGGCACCGGTGGTGCGGAGGCGGTGCGTCTTGTTGAGGCGGTTGCGGGCACCAGAGTGATCGTACCCCCTGGATGGGGTCACGTCACCATAAATGCGGGAGATACGCCTCTTGTCATGTCTAATGTGACCGAGCGGCATTTTAAGTCAGTATACGCGCCGTATGCAGAGAGGCACGGAGCGGCCTATTACGAAATAGTGGAAAACGACAGGAGTTTCCTGGTTCCCAATGAACACTACGAACATCACCCTGAACCAGTGCTGGCAACACCGGCTGATATGGGGGGGCCCGCTCTTCCGGATCAACCCCTTTATACCACGTATGCCGAGCAACCTGAATTGCTCACGTGGCTTGTACGACCGTGGGAGTTCAATTGGGGATGAGTATGCGTTACTTTGACTGGGTGGTATGCCGTGACATCTTCAAGAGAAATTATTAATAAGATGTTTTTAGGACAAGCCGTTTCCGCTCTGCCGAGAGGCGAGATGAGCCTTTCGGATGGTCTTGTAAAGGCGCTTACAGGCTCAGCCCCGGTTTCTTTTGATACACACATCGAAGTGATGTCACACCTTGGGTTCGATTACTGTTGTATCTCCACGCTCAGAGGGCGCGAAGGCAAGGCGCAGCTCCCCCCGGATTTCAAGCAGAAGGTAACGTCAGCGGAGCGAGCCGGGCTGTTTGTGTTTGCACTTGTAGGTGGCGTGCTAAGTGATCTCATGAACGAGACGGGATGGGTGTCTCTGCTCGTCAGCATAAGGAAGATGCCTGGTCACTACGCGGCTGCAGCACAGCTCAGGGCGGAGCGTGAAAGCAGCGTGATTCGCGCGTGCAAGGATGCAGGAGTGTCTGGGATCGTGGTAGGAGATGACCTCGGATACAGCGCCGGCCCCTATATTTCACCACAGGACTACGACCGCCTGGTGGCGCCGGCTCATGAGGTGCTTGCGCAGGCAGCGCACCCGCTTCCGTGCGTGCTTCATTCCGACGGGGCCATTGGCAAACTACTCCATTCAATTGGGCGGGCGGGTTTTGCGGGAATACACCCTGCGGACGGAATTCTCCCGCGCGATGCGCATGAAGCAGGTCTTGTGGTGCTCGGCGGTTTCCCCTCTACCGATCTATGTCTCCTGAGCCCTGCGGAGGTATATGCTCGCGCCACACGCTACGCGAAGGAAGCGGAAGGGCCGCATATTCTGGGCAGTTCTACGGGTTTTCTGGACGAGGAAATGCCGGCCGAGAATCTGCGAGCTCTGTACGAGGCACTGAGTGACGCCGAAAGGGAGTTGTACCCTGACGCAGGTCACACGAGGGTCCGGCCACGGCTGCAAACATCATTTGAGAACAGGTGACATAAAGCGCCGCCGGATTCTTTCGTTGAGGATGGGATGTGCATGAAAGGAAGCAGAGATTGTCATCCTGGAAAACATGTGCCTGGACTCTCGCAGTCATCGACCTCGGATTTGAGCCTCAGCGGTCCCGCATGCAATATACCCCTGGTGCGCAACACCTATCCGGCTGCGAATGCTGGCTTTGCCCCCACCAGTCTGTGAATCATCTCCTGGTTGCCGCACGTATCATGCTGGACGGGGAAGAATAGTGGTTGGGGAGGTATTGATTTGCAGCTTGTAGCGGATTACCACACGCACACCCGTTTTAGCCATGGCACGGGTACAGTGGAGCAGAACGTCAGGGCAGCCTGGAGAAAAGGCCTGTCTGCAGTGGGCATAACTGATCACGGCCCGGATAGCCTCTTTATCGGGATGCATCTCTCCCAGGTAGACAAACTGCGAGACCAGGCCAAAAGGGCGGAAGACAGGTACGGTATTAGGGTATTAGTAGGTATCGAAGCCAACGTCTTGTCAGAGGACGGGACGCTTGATGTGCCTTACGCACTGTTGTGCCGGCTCGACATCCTGCTTGCAGGCATCCACTTTCAGGTTGTCCCCCGGAAGTCAGCCACAGCCAGGCTAATCTATATAAACCTCGCGTCGCGGTTTGACGAAAGATTAAAAGAATATGCCAGAGAGCTGAACACAAAGGCGCTGGTGGGAACGATCGAAAGGTATCCTGTGGACATTGTGACCCACCCCGGTCTCCGGGCGGACATTGACACGGCCGAACTAGCGATTGCTTGCAGGAGAAGCGGGACTGCTCTTGAGATTAATTCGTCCCATCGAAGGATGACTCCGGAGTACGTACGGATTGCTGCCGCCTTGGGAGCAAGGTTCGCTATCGGAAGCGACGCCCATTCCCCCCGCAGGGTGGGAGACTTCGAGAGTGCGCTCCAGATCGCCGAAGCCGCAGGGCTGAATCCACGGATGGTGGTGAATTCACGTGAAGGAGAACGTATCGTAAAGCACGAACCTTCACTTGTTGGGGGAGTGGACGTTGGAACAACTGCAGGTGGTCATCATTACAGGCATGAGCGGAGCCGGCAAGACCCAGGCGCTCAGGAGCCTTGAGGACCTTGGATACTTTTGCGTCGACAATCTGCCGCCATCGCTCATATCCAAGTTCGTGGAGATATGTGCTCAATCGAGAGGACATGTAAAGCGCGTGGCTCTGGGGATCGATGTACGGGGAGGGGAGTTTTTCGAAGACCTCTCGTCAGCCCTTGAAGAGCTGGAAGACAGAAGCATATACTACGAGATCGTCTTCCTTGAGGCAAGCGACGAGACGCTGGTCAGAAGGTTCAAGGAAACCCGCAGGCGGCATCCTTTGGCGCTGCAGGGCTCCATCGTTGACGGTCTTAAGCTGGAGAGGGAGAAACTGGCCGGCCTGCGTGAACGCGCACGATACATCATCGATACCAGCGGTCTTTCTGCTTCGGGCTTGAGAGCCGAGATCATCTCGCTGTTTCGAAAGAGCACTCACTCAGAAGGATTCGAGATCAACCTGGTTTCATTTGGCTTTAAAAAAGGTCTTCCGCTTCATGCAGATCTGGTATTCGACGTGCGTTTTCTTCCCAACCCCTATTACATAGAAGACTTAAGACCTCTTGACGGCTCCCATAAGGACGTGAGGAACTACGTCATGAAATGGCCGGAAACCAGGCGTTTCATGTCAAAACTGGTCTCTCTGTTGAGATTTCTCATCCCATATTACAAAAGGGAAGGCAAGACACAACTTGTTGTTGGCATAGGCTGTACCGGAGGAGTCCACAGATCGGTTTCTGTCGCCAACCGGCTTGCGGAGTACCTGAGACGGGACGGGCACTTCGTTACGGTCCAGCACAGGGACGCACGTGAAAGTGAGGCAAACGCAGGTACCTGATGGACGGCCTATTTGCGTATGCGCTTGTGCTTATCGTTCTGGCTGTCGTCGTTGCCATCGGGCGAGCATGCTACCGAGCTCTGACGGGCAGAGGGGCACCTGATGTGAGCGACGAGATCGGCCAGATCATTTATGACGTGCGGAGAAGAGCAAGAAAACTCCGGGTCGTGTGCATTGGAGGGGGAACAGGTCTATCTACCCTGCTGCGGGGCCTTAAAGGGTTCAACCTGAAAATTACTGCAGTCGTCACAGTTTCTGATGACGGCGGCAGCTCGGGCAGGCTACGGCAGGAACTGGGCATTCTCCCGCCTGGAGATATCAGAAACTGCATTTTGGCGCTGGCCGAAGCCGAACCCCTGATGAAACAATTGTTTCAGTACCGCTTTGAAAAGGGCCATCAACTGGCGGGGCATAGTTTTGGAAACCTGTTTATTGCGGCGATGACCGAAGTGAGCGGGGACTTTGAAGAGGCCGTGCGTCAGTTCAGCCGGATTTTGAATGTGAGAGGGCAGGTCCTTCCGTCCACACTGTCCAATGTAGTGTTGGAAGCCGAGATGGAAGACGGCAGGCGCATACGAGGGGAAAGCAACATCTCGGGCGCGAAAGGCAGGATCAAGCGCGTGTACCTGATCCCCCACGACGCTCGGCCGGTGCCTGAGGCAGTGACTGCCATTTCTGAAGCAGACGTGGTGGTCATCGGCCCGGGCAGCCTATACACCAGCATACTCCCGGGTCTTCTTGTGTCGGGGATCGCGCAAGCTGTGCGAATGACCAAAGCGGTGCGGGTATTTGTGGTTAACGTCATGACGCAGCCTGGCGAGACGGACGGGTTTTCAGCGTCTGACCACGTTGACGCGCTCACTGAGCACCTTGGCCCGGGCATGGTAGATTGGGTGCTTCTGAATGGCCGGCGGCCCCCCGAGGAGGTATTAGCAAAGTACCGGGCGCAGGGAGCGCACCCGGTGATTCCAGATACAGCCAGGATGCGCCATCGCGCCTACTCAGTACTCGAAGCGGATCTCTTGGATTCGGGGGACCTGGCCCGCCACGACCCTGAGAAGCTGGCAAGGACCATTATCAAACTGGCCCTAACAAGGAAAGGAAAAAGAAAAGCCAAGAGATGGAGGGGACGTTAAGCATGTTGTCAAGGCCTCTGGCGGAGCCTTACCGTATCAAGATGGTCGAGCCGCTCAAGATAACCACTCGCGAGCAAAGACAGGAGCTGATCAAGTCGGCGGGTTATAACCCGTTCCTACTGAAGTCCCAGGACGTATACATCGATCTCCTCACCGATAGCGGCACGTCTGCGATGAGCGACAACCAGTGGGCAGGTTTGCTGCTAGGGGATGAGTCCTACGCAGGCAGCAGGAGCTTTGACAGCCTAAGACAGGCAGTACAGGACGTGTTCGGATTTGATTATGTGCTGCCTACCCATCAGGGGCGGGCAGCTGAGAATATTCTCTTCCTTACCATGGTTAAGGAAGGTCAAATCGTACCGAACAACATGCATTTCGATACCACCAAGGCTCACGTCATACAAAAGCGCGGCAGGCCGCTTGACCTGGTGACAGACATCGCGTACGTGGCATCCGATACCTCCCCGTTCAAAGGAGACATGGATACGCACAAGCTTGACCAGGTCTTAACCAACCAAAGGGACGACGTACCCCTGGTGATGCTGACAATAACCTGTAACAGCGCCGGAGGCCAGCCTGTATCCATGGCAAATATCCGGGAGGTCTCCAAAATCTGCAAAAAGCATGGGGTGCCTTTCTTTATAGACGCTTGCCGGTTTGCAGAAAACGCGTTCTTTATTCGTGAACGGGAACGTGGATACGAAAATGCGTCTATTGCGGACATCGTAAGAGAGATGTTTTCGTATGCTGACGGATGCACTATGAGCGCGAAGAAAGACGCGCTGGTGAACATCGGTGGATTTCTGGCAACCCGCGACGAGAAGATCTACAGGGCCGCGATGGTATGGTGTGTGTTGTTTGAGGGTTTTCCGACCTACGGTGGTCTGGCAGGACGGGACATGGAAGCGATAGCCAGAGGTCTTTACGAAGTGTTGAGCCTCGATTATCTGGCCGAGCGCATCGGGCAGGTGAGGTACCTCGCGGACAGGCTCAGGGAACAAGGAATCCCACTGGTGGAGCCTACGGGAGGCCACGGCGTGTATATCGACGCTCAAAAGATGCTATCCCACATCCCGAAGGAACAGTTCCCCGCATGGGCTCTATCAGTGGCGCTGTATGTAGAGGGGGGCGTGAGGGGCGTGGAGATCGGCTCCGTATTATCTGGCAGAAGGCCCGATGGGGAGAATGATTACGCCAGGATGGAGCTGGTGCGGCTTGCCATCCCCAGGCGCGTCTATACCGACCGCCACATGGACGTCGTGGTAGCTGCCGCTGCAGCAGTCAGGGACAAGGCATCAGCCATCCCGGGATTCCGGTTTGTGGAGGAACCTCCGATTCTCCGACACTTCACCGCCAAGTTTGAGCCTGTAGGGGGGCGCACAGGTGTCCTTTTCTGAAGCAATCAAGGCCGAATTATCCCGACACTACCCGGAAAGAAGCTGTTGTGCCTGCGCGGAACTTCTCGGGCTTCTTCGTACCGCCGGCCATCTTTACATAGTGGGGAACGGAGGCTGGAACCTTGAGGTATCCACCGAGTACCCCTCTGTGGCCAGGCACGTATTCTCGATTCTTAAGGGTGAGTTTTTTGTGCACTCTGAGGTACTTTTTAGGAAAGAGAAGCGGCTCCGGCGCGCCAATGTATACCTTGTTCGGGTAAAAGGGAAAAAAGCCCTTGAGATAGTAGAGAAGCTCGGGGCGCTCACCACCGCGCCTCCAGGGACTGTATCCTGCCGCTGTTGTGCCATGAGCTTTCTAAGAGGCAGTTTCCTGGGTGGTGGGTCGCTCTCAAGTCCGGAGAAAGGCTACCACCTGGAGATCAGGCTTGGTACTAACGAAGATACCCTGCGTCTTGCAAAACAGGCAAGCGCGCTTCTTGAGCTTAAGCCTGCCTTCCTTCAAAAGAAGGACGGCTTTATCTTGTATATCAAAGAATCCGAACAGATCTCGGATTTCCTGAAGGCAGTAGGGGCCAGCTCTACGTTGTTTCACTATGAGGAAGTGAGGGTAGTCAAGGATCTAAAGGGGATGGTCAACAGGCTTGTCAACTGTGAAACCGCCAACCTCAACAAGGCGGTAGAGGCTTCACTAAGACAGATCGAGGCGATCCAGGCTATAGAGGCGGCTGTAGGGCTTCACTCGCTCCCCCCGAAACTGCGAGAACTGGCAAAACTCCGCCTTTCCCACCCCGACCTTACCCTGAAGGAACTTGGTGAGAAGATGAACCCGAAGCTTGGGAAATCCGGAGTAAACCACAGGATGCGACAGATCCTGAGCATCGCGCGCGCCTACCAGTAGAATTATGCAGTCTTCTTGATGCTGCGCGAGGGACCACCAAACAGAAGTTCCTCAGGCATTCTCCTTGCAGCATTTGTGTACTGCCGGGCAGCGATCGTCGCGTAGATTATATTGGTAACATCCCACAAAGCTCGTATGGTTTGCAAATGGAGGTTTGACTGCCATGCGCTCTGTGATGGTGGTGACCGACAGCATCTGCAACCTCCCTCCCCGGTTAGTATCGGGCCTGCCTTTAGTCGTGGTTCCCATATACATCATGGTGGGTGATGAAGTATTCCGGGACGGCGTTGACATTAGCCCAGAGCAGGTACTTGAGCATCTGGCCAGGGGAGAGTACCCCCGGTTCTCCCAGCCTGCCCCTGGAGATTTCGTAAATGCGTACCGTCGGCTCGGGGAGTTCACGGATCCTTCATGCCCCCACCCTTGCGTCGTATCCGTCCACGTCACAGCGAAGCTATCCGGGACGTGCAACGCGGCAGGGCTGGCTGCCGCCGGCTGCAGTGACCTCGATATTTCCGTCATTGACAGCGGGACAGGTTCCATGGCTACAGGCTGGGTAGCGCTAAAGGCCGCAAGAGCAGCCGCTGCGGGGGCAGACAAGGAGCACGTCATCCGGCTGGTAAGAAGTGCCATAGAACGCACGGTCATCTTTGTGCTCATTCCCGACCTTGCGTTTCTGCACAGAACAGGGCGCCTGGGAAAGGCGCAGGGCTGGCTCGGCGCAAATCTCTCACTGAACCCCATCGTTACTGCACACCGAGGTGTATTAGCGCCGTACCGCCTCGTACGCGGCCGCAAGCGAGGGCTTAAGATGCTGGCGAACGCAGCTGTGGACAAAATAGGCCGGGGTGCGGCGGTGCGCGCAGCCGTCGTACATGTGGCAGCGGAGGATGATGCCCAGACTGTTCTTCTGGCTGTACGCGAGAGCTTTTGCGTTCGCGAAGAGATGATTCTTCACGCGACGGCCTCGGTAACAGCGGGCCTGGGTCCCGGAGCGATTGCGTTGTGCCTGCTGAAAGAAAACTGATGACAAGACAACTTCAGAAAAACAGCGCTCCCAGAACGCCGGCGCCAACCAGGATGAGGATCGGGTTTATCCTGGTCTTTGTGATCACGACAAACGCCAGCACTCCTACGGTAGCCGTGGGCAGATCCGTAACGGACTTTCTGAACACGCTGAGCGCCGCAAGGAAGATCAAAGATACCACGACGGGTCTTATGCCCCTGAGTACACCGGCCACATGAGCATCATGCCGTTTCTTTTCAAACAGCGTGGCCAAGAGCAAGACTATCATGATGGAGGGCAGGATCACGCCCAAAGTAGCGGCGGCAGAACCTGCTGCACCTGCCACCTTGTAACCTACGAATGTGGCGGAGTTAACTGCGATGGGACCGGGCGTCATCTCGGCGATGGCAATGATATCCACAAACTGCACCCTCTCAAGCCACTGGTGCCTTAAGACGGTTTCAACCTCTATGAGGGGAATCATGGCATAACCGCCGCCGAAGCTGAAAAGCCCTATTCTAAAAAAGGTAGCGGCCAGTTCAAGCAGTTCCACGAGAACCCCTCCTTTCGAGTATCACGCCGACCAGCGCACCACCGGCTACCGCGAGTGCCGGATGGACCCCTAAGGCCACTGCCAGAAATGCGGTGAGCGCCAGTATGAGGCCACGAATATCCTTGATCACGCGCCTTGCCACAGATATACCTGCAGAGAGGATGAGTGCCACCACTGCAGGCCGGATTGCACGAAATGCCGAAACTACGGCGGGCAATTCGAGGTAACGCGCGCCACAGGCAACTATAGCAAGAATGGTCAAGAACGATGGGAGCACGGTCCCCAGCACAGACACCATCGCACCTTTGAGACCTGCTATGCGAAGACCCGTATAAAGAGAGACGTTCACCGCAATAGGACCTGGAGCGCCCTGGACGAGAGCAAAGATATCTAAGAATTCATCGTCCTTTATGAGTTTGTATCTTTCCACCAGTTCTCTTCTCATCAGGGGGACCATGGCGTATCCCCCTCCAAAGGTGAAGGCGCCGATCAGAAAGAATACACGAAATAGCAACAACAATTGTTTCAACCTATGCGACCTCCAGTCCAAGAAAAAAACTAACTTTAGTGTTTCTCCTGCAAAAAGCGAAACCCTCCAGGAAATACGTTAATCCCAGCATAATGTTGCGAGCACGTGGCAAAAGTGCAGTAGTTTTATGGGATTTGAAGGAACATGCGTTGAGCATGTGGAATTGTGTTTGTTATAAATCCTCAAGACGAAGGGAAAGAGGCACATGAATCATCTCAACCTGTCCCGTTATGAGGGCGAATGGCTTTCATTTGCCCAGACGGTTGAGGCCGAAGGGGGGAAGAAAGTCCTAAGCTGTTACCAGTGCGGGAAGTGTTCGGCCGGCTGCCCCTTGTCGTTTGCCATGGAGCAGCAGCCGCATCAGGTGATGCGCATGGTACAACTTGGGCTTTCCGACAGGGCCCTTCAGAGCCCCACCATCTGGCGATGCGCAGGCTGCTTTACATGCACTACTCGGTGTCCGCGCGGAGTGGATATCGCAGGAGTCATGTCTGCGCTCAGGGTCATCGCTCTCGCAAGAAACGTCCGGACGTCAAGACGCGCCCAGGCGTTTCACAAGGTATTCCTTTCCCTGATCAAGAGGTACGGCAGGATCAATGAGTTCGAGTTGGTGGTAAGGTACAAGCTCGCTTCCATGAACCTGTTTCAGGACCTGGACCTCGGGCTCCGCATGTTCATGCAGGGCAAACTGAAGCCACCACGGGGCATCGCCGGAGTGAGACAAGTACGCGCTCTGTTCCGGCACGAGAAAGGAGGAGGAAAGAGAAGTGGGCTACGCCTACTACCCGGGTTGCAGCTTACACGGCACCGCGAAGGAGTATGATATGTCTTCCCGGGCGTGCCTTGACTTCCTCGGCATCCAGTACCGGGAGCTCCCGGACTGGAGCTGTTGCGGCGCGTCCTCGGCCCATAGCGTCGACCACACGCTGGCCGTTTCTCTTCCTGCAAGAAATCTCACCCTTGCTGAACAAATGAACCTGCCTCTGATGACGCCCTGCGCTGCATGTTACAGTAGACTGCGCGGGGCTCACCATGCGCTCCGTAGCGATCCTGGTCTCGCAAAGAAGGTACTGACAGTACTTGGCAGTGAGTACAAGGGCCGCTATGAGCCGCTTTCAATTCTTGACGTGCTTTACCAGTACGGCCCCGAAGCCGTGGGGGAAAAGGTCACAAAGAAGCTTAAAGAGCTGAGAGTGGCCTGCTACTACGGTTGTCTTCTGCTCAGACCCCCGGACTACGCCAAGTTCGATGACCCGGAGAACCCGGGCAAGATGGAGAGACTGGTCGAGACTACGGGGGCAAGCGCAGTTGATTGGCCCCACCGCACCGAGTGCTGTGGCGCAAGCCTTTCCTTGTCCGATACGAAGCTGGTAGTTTCGCTTGCTACCTCCATTGTGGACATGGCAGTTCGCCACGGCGCCGAGTGCATCGTCACAGCCTGCCCCATGTGTCAGGCAAACCTGGATATGAGGCAGCGCGGGCGGACAAAGTTGCCAGTGTATTACGTTACCGAGCTCCTGGGGCTGGCCTTCGGTCTTGAGCCGAAGCGTCTGGGTTTGACCACGCATATGGTCAATGCCATAAGCCTCCTCAGGGCAAAGCAGCTGGCATAGGGGGCGATACATGTGATACGCGTTGGTGTATTCGTCTGCTGGTGCGGTTCGAACATCGCCGGAACTGTGGACGTGGGCAAAGTAGCGGAGGAGGCGGCGCGGATACCTGGCGTGGTGCACGTGGAACAGAATAAGTATACGTGCTCTGACCCGGGCCAGGACTCTATCAGAAAGGCCATAAAAGAGCACCGTCTGGATCGGGTGGTGGTAGCCGCCTGTTCACCGCGGATGCACGAGAACACGTTCAGGAAATGTGCGGCGTCAGCGGGACTCAACCCTTACCTTGTAGAGATGGCGAATATCAGGGAGCATTGTTCCTGGGTACACAGCGATATGTCTGTGTCCACGCCCAAAGCGGTTGACATTGTGCGCCGTGCTGTAGCGAAAGTGAAAAGATGTGTCCCGCTTCATCCCTCCACCATACCGGTGGAGAAAAGGGCCTTGGTCATTGGCGGAGGTATTGCAGGGATACAGGCTGCGCTTGATATAGCGGAAGCAGGTTACGATGTGACTGTCGTCGAGCGGGAACCTACCATCGGAGGGCGCATGGCGCAGCTGGACAAGACCTTCCCTACGCTTGACTGTTCCTCCTGTATCCTGACTCCCAAAATGGTGGATGCGGCTTCGCACCCCGGCATCCGCATATTGACGTATGCCGAAGTGGAGGAGATCAGCGGTTACGTGGGCAATTTTGAGGTGCGCGTGCGGAAGCGTGCAAGGTCCGTAGATGAAGCCCGGTGCACCGCATGCGGCATCTGCATCTTGAAATGTCCTACCAGCCGGGATTCCGAGTTCAATATGGGCCTTGGTACCCGCAAGGCCATATACATGCCTTTCCCTCAGGCCGTTCCAAACAAACCTACCATTGACAGGGAGATCTGCAGGCATTTTACTGCGGGCAAGTGTGGGATTTGTCAGAAGGTGTGCCCCTCCGGCGCCGTGGACTTCAGCCAGGAGGACCAGGTGCTGACGGAAAAGTTCGGAGCAGTGGTGGCAGCCACAGGCGCCACGCAATTCTCAGTGGAAGTATATGGTGAATACGGCTATGGCAGGTACCCGGACGTGATCACAGGGCTTGAACTCGAGCGGCTCATCAGTTCCACCGGGCCTACTGACGGGAAGATCAGGCGGCCCTCTGACGGCAAGATACCCAAGACCGTGGTGTTCATAAAATGTGTGGGATCCCGGGATGAAAACAAAGGATATCCATACTGCTCCAAGGCCTGCTGCATGTACACGGCTAAACACGCCATCCTGCTCAAAGAGAAGATACCCAGCGCCAGCGCTTACGTGTTCTACATGGACGTGCGGGCCGGAGGTAAAGACTACGAGGAATTCTACAAGCGTTCCCAGGAAATGGGTACAAGGTATGTGCGAGGCAGGGTATCCCGGATTTATCCGCTGGACGGCAAATTGATCGTGCAGGGCGAGGATACGTTGCTTGGCGAGCGGGTAGAGGTGGAAGCGGACCTGGTTGTGCTGGCCGCTGCCATGGTACCCCAGCCCGATGCACCCGAGATGGCCAGGAAACTGGGCATTTCATATAACCAGTACGGCTTTTTCAGTGAAGCGCACCCGAAGCTGCGGCCGGTCGAGACCAACACTGCCGGCGTATTTCTGGCAGGTACGTGCCAGGGACCCAAGGACATACCCGAAACGGTGGCGCAGGCCAGCGCCGCGGCGGCCAAAGTGATATCCCTTTTTGCCAAGTCGGAGCTATCTACAAACCCCAACGTCGCCTCGGTGGATGAATCGCTCTGCTCAGGGTGCCTTTGGTGTTCAAATGTATGTCCATACAAGGCCATAGAAGAAAAGATTATTACGGAACGCGCGGGGAAAGAAACCGTCACCCGCACTGTGGCGTCGGTCAATACAGGGTTGTGTCAGGGCTGTGGTGCCTGCACGGTTGCATGCAGAGACGGCGCCATGAACCTCCTTGGATTCACTAATGAACAGATCCTGGCGGAGGTGGAAGCGTTATGTCTTTAGACTGGCAGCCGAAAATCGTAGGCTTTACGTGCAACTGGTGCAGCTACGCCGGAGCAGACCTTGCTGGAACCAGCAGAATGAGCTATCCTGCCAGCGTCAGGATCATCCGCGTTCCGTGTTCGGGACGGATAAACCCCGTCTTTGTGATCAGGGCGTTCCAGCGTGGTGCCGATGGTGTGTTGGTGGCGGGCTGTCACCCGGGCGACTGTCACTACTCCACGGGAAACATGTATGCGCGAAGAAGGTTTCTGATCGCACGGAGGTTTATGGAATACCTGGGGATGGACCCCGCGCGGCTTGAGATCCACTGGATCAGCGCCTCGGAGGGACAGAAATTCCAGGAAGTGATAAAGAACATGACAGATAGGATCCACGCCATGGGACCCAACAGAAAGATGAGGGAGATACTATGAACGACTTGAGAGAACAACTGAAAGAAGCTGTGGCTTCGGCCTTCTCCCAGGGCAGGGTCCGTTCGTTTGTCTGCTTGGAAAGAGGTTTTTACCCGTTTGCCACAATGCCCGCCATACTGCACTCAGGAAGCGATGCAGACCGGGTCGAGATCGGTCTTGCAGACGCTCCGCTTTTGGCAAAGTATCTCCTGGACATGCCAAAACCGGCCGGTATTGTGGTCAGGAGCTGTGATGCGTTAGGCGTGTCCCGGCTCATCCGCGACAGGAGGGTAAAGCGGGAAGACCTATATATCATATCTATCAGCTGTCCCGGCGTGGTAGATACGGCGAAAATCCCAATGAGCATGCACCGGATCACCGCGCTTGAAAAGGCAGGCGACGCGCTCATTGTTCACACTGCTTTGGGCCCTACTGAGCTGCCGTGGTCGTCGGTGCTGCTTGACCGCTGCCTGGCGTGTGTATCAGGGGCGGCGTCGACCGATGCGGACGTGGTGTTGGACGACGGGAGAGGAAAACCGCCGGCGCCGGTGGATTACTCCGAAATCGATGAAGTGGAGCATATGGCTCCGGATGAGAGATATGCCATGTGGGAGAAGGAATTCGCGAAATGTATCAGGTGTTTTGCTTGCAGGAACGCCTGTCCCGCATGCAGCTGCAGGAAATGCTCGCTGGATCTGCCAGAACCGGAATGGCTTTCGCGTGCGGTTATCTTACCCGAGCAGTTCATGTTCCATTTTACCCGTGCGTATCACGTAGCAGGGCGCTGCGTAGGCTGCGGGGAGTGCGAGCGCGCCTGCCCCGTAGGACTACCTCTTATGAAGCTGAACCGGAAGTTTACCAGGGATATCGAGACACTCTTCGGGGTGGATGACGCAAGGATACCCAGGGATGTGGAAGTGCTGGGTACCTTTTTGCCGGACGACCCCGAGGAGTTCTGTTAGGAGGTGGGCGCGGTGCTGCACATATCCAAGCACAATCTGTTGAGTTTACTTACGCACGCCTCGAGCAGCTGGCAAGTATTCTGCCCGTCAAAGCAGGGCTCAACAGTGAATTTCGGTTGGTTTGAAGGCACGGTGGACACGGTCGCAATTCCGGTCAATTCATGTAAGGGTGCGTTCCTTCCCCAGACTGAAGAGCTGTTCACTTACCGTGGGACGCCTGAGACAGGCCTTTCTCTCACAGGCGGGTTTGATGGGCAAAAGCCTGTACTGATCTTCTTTGCGCGTCCTTGCGACGCGAGAGCACTCACCCTCCTTGATAGGGTGTTCCTTGAAGGAGAGTATGCCGATGACAGGTACAGGAGTCGTCGTGCCCGTTCGGTGGTTGTCACCGTTGGATGCAAGTCGCCGCTTGACACGTGTTTCTGCACAGCCTTCGGGATCGGTCCTGACAGCAAGGCAGGCAGTGACGTATTTGTATACGAGGACGAAACCTCCCTGTATTTCGAGCCGTTGACAGAGGGGGGCGCTGGATTTGTTGCTGCGCACTTAGCGTACCTAGCAGAGGGCGGTACACCTGTTTCAGTGATGGAAGAACTGCGGCGTGCTGAACTCCCTCTGGCCGGGCGGATATGGGTAGAGGGTATGGCGGAGATGCTCGACAGCATGTTCGACCACCCAGTGTGGGAGAAGATGTCTGCGCGGTGCCGAGGCTGCGGCGCCTGTACGTACCTTTGTCCCACTTGCTACTGCTTTTCAGTATTCGACGCTCCAAGGGGCACGCACGGCAAGCGATACAGGTCGTGGGACAGCTGCCAATTCTCCGATTTCATGCTGATGGCCGGCGGGCACAACCCGCGGCCGACCCGCAAGGAACGGGTACGCCAGCGCTTTATGCACAAATTCAACTACGGCGTAAAGAGGCAGGGCGACTACCTCTGTGTGGGCTGCGGCCGTTGCATCCGGGCGTGTTCTGTTGGGCTGCATGCGGCGTCAGCGCTTTTTGACCTGAAGGAGGCGGGACGATGAAAGCGCTCTTGATTCCAGGTCTGGCAAGGATCGAGTCGGTCAGGGACGAGACAGCTGCAGGGGATGTGAAGACCTTCACTGTCCAGTTCCTGGACGAAAAGGATAGATTCGACTACATGCCCGGACAGTGTGCCATGCTGTCAGTCATAGGCGTGGGTGAGTGCATGATATCGATCACTTCATCGCCCACCCGGGACCGGATGCAGTTTTCGGTGAAGAAATCAGGACGTGTGACCTCCGCCCTTCACGAGCTCGAGGCGGGACATACCGTGGGGGTTAGGGGCCCTTATGGGAACGGATTTGCTGTCAATGAGTGGCGGAATAAACGGCTGTTGTTCATTGCGGGCGGGATCGGTCTTGCTCCTTTGAGATCTGCTATCAATTACTGCTTGGATAACAGGGAGGACTATGGACCCATCCAGATTATATACGGGGCCAGGTCTCCGGGGGATTTGTGTTTCAAAGACGAGATCTTCAAGAACTGGCCTGGCTTTCCTGAAACACAGGTACAAGTGACTGTGGATAAGGGAGATGAAAGCTGGAATGGTCCTCAGGGATTCGTTCCAAGTTTCTTAAAAGAAATAGCGCCGAGTCCGGACAATGCGGTGGCGGTAACCTGCGGTCCTCCCATAATGATTAAGTTCGTATTACAGGCGCTTTCGGAATTGGGATTTGGCGACGAGCAGGTCGTGACTACGTTGGAATTGAAGATGCAGTGTGGAGTCGGTAAGTGCGGGCGGTGCAACATCGGACACAAGTACGTGTGTGTAGACGGCCCCGTGTTCACGCTCTCTCAGCTCAGGGCTCTTCCCGCAGAATATTGATGGGATGAGGTATGATAAAGCATTAGCTTTGCAGATCCGGCAGGTGATATCATGCTAAGTCGATTTGAGGTGTTGCACGAATTACTATCAGACGAGCTGGCCTGTGTCGATACAGAGATTGGAGAGATACTTGAGTGCAACCACCACCTGCTTAATGAGGCCGTTCGTCACCTGCGGGAGAGTGGTGGAAAGAGGTTCAGACCTGCGCTGCTTTTGCTCACAGCCAGGATATCGGGTGCTTCCAGGGAAGCGAGGATCCCTGCAGCTGCGGCAGTCGAGATTATGCACATGGCCACGCTTATTCACGACGACATAGTGGACAACGCAAGGCTACGGAGGGGGCGGCCGACAGTCAACGCCCTCTGGGGTAATAACCTGTCTATTCTTTCAGGGGATTTTATGTTCGCGCGCGCCTTCTCCGCCCTGGCGGAGTTTTTCCGTCCCGAATTCCTGGTGAACATGAGCAAGGTAGTCTCTGAAATGTGCCTCGGAGAGATTCACCAGAATTTTCGGAAGGAAAGGTTAAACGTAACCGAGGAAGAATATTTGTTAAGGATAGAACAAAAGACCGCTCTGTTTATCGGCGAATGCTGCCGTCTGGGTGCCATGCTGTCAGGGGCTTGCAACAGTTTGGCAGACAGGTTTTTTGACTACGGCAGGTTTATAGGTATGGCGTTCCAAATCACCGACGATCTGCTGGACCTGGGATACGGCGGTTCGTCAGGAAAGGAGGTGGGCAAAGACTTACAGCAGGGGGTACTCACACTGCCGGTCATTCACGCGCTGGGAGGACAGCATGGAGAGACGCTTCGGAAGATGCTTTCTGGAGATATTATACCTTCGGCCAGTCATGAGGTCCTCAGGATCCTCGAACTTGGTGGATCTATCGGATATGCGAGAGATATGGCACGCTCGTTTGCCGATAAAGCCAGGGAGGTCCTGACTGGTCTGCCGGAATCCCCAGAAAAGCGGGCGCTTGAGTCGGCGTGTGAGTTTGTTCTGGAACGTCACTCCTAGTTTATCTACAGGAGGGAGAGCGGTGCCGAGAAACAGGATACCCGAAGCAACAATCAGGAGGCTTCCTATTTATCTTAGAACCCTCTCAGACCTGGTAGACGATCAGGTAGAGGTAATCTCATCGGCCGAGCTGGCTGAGAAGACGGGTTTTTCCTCTGAGCAAATCAGAAAAGATTTAGCCTATTTTGGTGCGTTTGGGGTGAGAGGTGTGGGATATTCCACATCTCACCTGAGCCAGTGCTTAAGAAGGATCCTTGGACTGCACAAAGAGGTCAAGGCGGTGCTAGTTGGCGCTGGACACCTGGGCACTGCGCTCGCACGTTACAACATTACGAGGCATAAGGACGTGAGGATCACCGCGATTTTTGACTCGGACCCGCAAAAGACAGGGCAATACATTGAAGGGGTGCCTATCAGGCCAATCGGGGAGATGAAAGAGACCATTAAGCGGGAAGGTATAAAGATGGGTATCATCGCGGTGCCTGCGCCAGAGGCCCAGAAGGTAGCACTGAAGCTGAAGGAGGCGGGCGTTGAAGCCATTTTGAATTTTGCGCCAACCAAAATCGTGCCTCCGGAAGGGACTTTTGTTCAAAACGTAGATCTTACCCTGGAGCTGCAGAGCCTCGCTTACTATGTCAATCGCGAGTAGCAGGTAAGCGGCCGGCCCGAGGCCACCCGGACGACACACTTGTTGCAAGAAGTGCATGAAGGCTTTATTTGGGGGTTTCCCATCATTTTACCTACAATTGCAGGTTGCCTGATCAGCGGTCGGCTCATAGCAACAAGGTCTGCATATCCTCCGAGGATAAGCTCTTCCATGGTGGCGACGGTACGAATGCCTCCCACCACGATGACGGGGATCGATACGTGTTGTTTCAAAAGCTGCGAGAAGTGGCGGAAATATGCCTCCTCAAAGCGCAGTTGCTTTCGCAGTGTATTAAGGTAATGTCGCGTGACGATCTTTCTTATAGGGGACGCGGCCTTCATGGCGTCGGTCTGCATAATATCTTCAACTGGAATGTCCCCGAGGGAAGTGCAAAAGCCTGTCTTGTAGGTGCCTGCGGTGACTTCGATGGCGTCCACGCCTTCCTTCACAAGGCAGGCTGACACGCGGAGGCCATCTTCTTCGGTGAGGCCGCCGCTTTCAAGGTCGGACATCGCCAGTTTTACGACTACCAGGAAGTCGGGTCTTACACGCCTGCGGACGGCGCGGCATACCTCAATGAGAAACCGGGCACGGTTTTCTGTACTGTTGCCGTACTTGTCACGCCTCCGGTTGGTAAGAGGCGACAGGAACTGGTGGATGAGATGCCCGTTGCAGGCGCTGATCTGTATGCCGGAAAAACCGGCCAGCTGTGCCCTCCGGGCGGCGTCTCCGAACGCTGAAATCAGCAATTCTATTTCGTCAATGGCCAGTTCCCTGGGTGCAGGAAGTATCGGGTCTCGGACAGACGAAGGTCCAAGAGCCGGAGTACCATCGAACTTCTGGCGTCCACAGTGATAGATTTGGAGTAGTGGAACCGCGCCGCACAGAGAACAAGCTGCGGCCAGTTGGGATAGGCCCGGAATCTGTGCGTCTTGGTCTGCACCGATGACGCCAGGATAGCTCCGGCCGGAAATGTGAACGTATGCGCCTCCGGTGACTATGAGCCCGGCGCCTCCTTCGGATAGCGCGCTGTATAAAGTGATGAGATGGCTTGTGATGCGGCCGTCGGGCAGGGCCATGCTTTCCGCGGTCGACGAGCGGACAACCCGGTTTTTGAGTAATGTCTTTCCAAGTTTAAATGGGGTGAATGTCTTCATGACAGCATTTCTCCCCGGCAAATCTTGCTGTATCCGTTCTACTTCAGACTACGTTTTCCTTTGGCTGGAAGTGAAAAATACTTTAAAGGGTAGCCAAGGAAGATTAAGGTTTTTAGAAAGGGCGAAAGGTATTGTATTGAAGTTTGTAGAACAACATCAGGTCAGGAAAACGTAAGAGGTGTCCGCAGTTGATCGAGGCTCTCAAATTCTTGAGTCTGGCTGATACGCTCATTGTGCTGGCCAGCATAGTGCTGGCTACTTATGTGTTATTGAGGCTATCGACCAAGCCGGGCTGGCCGATGGTGCTGGCAAAATGGCTTGGGCTTCTGGCTCTGTTTGTGTTGTCGGCTGTTGTTGTCATCGCACAATGGCCGCTGTTTTACGGAGCCCTCGAGCAGCTCAGGTTCTTGAGACCCCGTGATATACTAGTCGCCACGCTGGATATCTCCATCGTCGCGTTTGTGCTCTATAAGTTCTTCATGTTAATTAAGGGCACCCGAGCCATTCAATTAATCAAAGGCGTCATGGTGCTCCTGATCGCCACCACGGTGAGCCAGTGGCTTGGCCTTGTCACCATCAACTGGTTGCTTCGGAACACCAGGATGATGCTGTTTGTCGCGCTTCCCGTTGTGTTTCAGCCTGAGCTCAGAAGGGCGCTGGAGCAGATCGGGCGAGGCAGGTTCTTTGCCAGGTCTATCGTGCTTCTTGATGAGGAGGAGATGGCCCGGCTCATCGGCGAGGTGGTAAGGGCAGCTGAGATCATGTCCCGGAACAAGATCGGGGCTCTGGTCGTCATTGAAAGAGAGACGGGCCTGGGTGATTTCATCGAGACGGGGATCAGGCTTGATGCAGTAGTGAGCGGCGAGTTCCTAGTCAACATCTTCATTCCCAATACCCCTCTTCATGACGGCGCCGTGATCATCAGGGGAGACCGGGTGATGGCCGCCGCATGCTTCTTGCCGCTTTCAGAATCGCCTGCTATTACCCCGGAAATGGGAGGCAGGCACAGGGCGGCGCTTGGAATCAGCGAGCATTCTGATGCACTGGCTATTGTGGTATCAGAGGAAACCGGCAACATATCGCTGGCTCAAGGCGGGAAACTCATCCGCAACATCGACTCAAAGACCTTGAGCGAAATGCTCGGTAGCCTGTGCCAACCGAAACACTCAGACAGGGGTTTTCATTTCTGGAACAGGGGGTAAGTGCCGTCCGTGGAACGCTGGTGGGAAAAAGACCTGACAGTAAAAGTGTTGTCTGCGGTGCTCGCACTTGTCATCTGGTTCCAGGTTATGAGTGAAGAGAACCCTGCGGTTGACCGTGAGTTCGAACGTATACCCATAATACTTGAGAACCTGCGCGAAGGCTACACTATTACGAATTTTGAACCAAAGAGCGTAAATATTGTGGTAAGAGGTCAACGTCGGCTCGTTACGGATCTGGACAGGGCTGATATTCGTGCCTCCGTGGATCTTCGTCAGGCTGCGGATGGCAGCGAGACGCTGCGGGTCGAAGTGTCAGTGCCTAAAGGGCTCACCGTGCTTGAAGTGGTTCCATCTCTGGTCACGGTGGGCCTTGACGCGATCACGCAGAGGGAGGCGAAAGTGAAGCTGGAGGTCGTTGGTACGCCTGCTGAGGATTACGTACCACAAGCTCCAGTAGCAGCGCTTCAGGAGGTCACTGTAACCGGACCGAGCAGGAAGGTGGCGCAGATCGAATATGTAGTAGGCCGGGTGGATGTAACTGGCGCGGCAGGTGAAATCACGGTGAACGTGCCACTGGTGCCTACATCGACGCAAGGCAAAGAAGTCACGGGGGTGACACTTTCGCCTGCGGAGGTAGCCGTCACAGTCCCGTTCAACAAGCTGCCCCCGGCAAAGTACCTTGTCGTTGAGCCCCGGGTCACCGGCGCACCTGAAGAAGGGTTTCGCGTTGTGAGCGTAGACGTAGAGCCCAAGACTGTAAAGATTCGTGCTCCTGAGAGTGTGGGGAGGACGCTTCATACTATCCAGACCATGCCCCTGTCCGTCCAGGGTGCCGCCTCGACGATCGTAAGGCTGGTGGACCTGGTGATACCAAAAGGAATTACCAGCATTGATATACAAAAAGTTACAGTCACAGTCCATATCGAAGAGGATATCATAAAGCGGACGTTCGATAGTATCCCCATACTGATACAGGGCGTCTCTCCGGGGCTTAAGTGGGAGATGAACCCGGCAGGTGCGTCAGTTACGATAGAGGGCCTCCGGAAAATCGTTGAAGACACGCGCGCATCCGAGATCGAGCTCTTTGTGGACGCTTCCGGCTTAAGGAGCGGAGAATATAGTTTGAATGTAAAATACCGCACACCTGCAGGCATTAGCATAAAAACTATTGATCCTGCAACTGTCGACCTAATGCTATATCCCAGGAATTGAAAGGAGAACACTGAATGACAAGGCTTTTTGGAACTGATGGAATAAGGGGTATCGCCAATGAGGAACTCACGCCGGAACTGGCGTTCAAAATAGGGAGGGCAACTTCGCAGGTTCTTAGGAACAAGGAGAAACAGAAGGTACTCATAGGCAGGGACACAAGGGCTTCGTCAAGCATGCTCGAAGCCGCCATGGCCGCGGGTCTTTGTTCATCGGGCGTGGATGTGGTGTGTGCAGGTACCATCACCACGCCGGGAGTGGCTTATCTCGTAAGGAACATGGGATTTGACGGGGGCGTGGTCATATCTGCCTCGCACAACCCGGCGAAGTATAACGGGATAAAGATCTTTGGTCCGGACGGGTTTAAGATCCCTGACGAAGCGGAAGACAGGATCGAGTCGCTTGTGCTGCAGGAGCAGGACCGGTTGCCGAGACCTTCGGCTGAAGGTGTAGGTGCCATAGAACACGAAAGAGAGCTGGTTGATGAATACGTGAGTTTTTTGATAGGTTCCGCGGGCACAGCACTGAGGGGCCTTAAAATCGTACTGGACTGCGCCAACGGCGCGGCTAGCCACATTGCACCTCGTGTGTTCAGAAGGCTAGGTGCTGAAGTGCTGGCGATGAACACAGAACCCGACGGGTTGAATATAAATAAAGGGTGCGGGTCTACTCAAATGGAACCTATCTGCAGCATGGTAAGGCAGCAGGGCGCAGATTTGGGCCTTGCATTCGACGGCGACGGGGATCGCGTGCTCGGTGTAAGCGAAAAAGGTGAAATTGTAGACGGCGATCAGATACTCGCTATCTGTGCGATGGATATGATAGATAAGGGAGAGCTCCCGGAGAAAACTGTAGTGGGGACGGTGATGAGCAACCTGGGGCTTGATATCGCGCTCCGCCGTGTCGGCGGCAGGGTAATCCGAACAAGGGTTGGTGACAGGAACGTGCTCGAGGAGATGCGCAGGAGGGAACTGGTGCTCGGAGGCGAGCAGTCAGGACACATCATCTTCCTTTCAAGGAGCACAACTGGCGACGGGATACTGACAGGGCTTTTGCTGTCAGCGATATGTAAGTATACCGGTCGCCCGCTTTCGGACCTTGCGTCGGTCATGGAAAAGCTGCCGCAGGTGCTGGTAAACGTGAGGTGTGCAAAGAGCGTCGAACTGTCAAGATGCCCTGCCACTACCCGGGCCATTGCGGACGCTGAGGCGGCTCTTGGGACAAGGGGTCGCGTGCTTGTAAGACCTTCAGGCACTGAACCGCTCATCCGTATCATGGTTGAAGGAGAAGACGAAGCGCTGGTAAAGAGGCTGGCTATTCACATCAAGGAGGTGGTGGAACAAGAACTGGGCTAAAAAGCATAATGGATAGTAAAAGAGCTGCAAGTCAGGTGTGGGCAGACTTAATGAGCGCCTGAACTCGCTAGTTGTTGCGAGTGGACGAGGTCGGGGTTTATCGAAGATTCGGCGGATGCCCCGCGGCGGATCACCAGCCGTAAGACGTTCCTCAAATCCCTCGGGCGACCGTGGGGACAACAGGGACCGGGTGGCCAGGAAGAGCCTGCGAACGTGTTTTGCCATGCACCCCTTGGGTACGCATGGCCTGTTTTGTTATATCACAAAGGAAAGAAGGGGAAACGAAATGTGCGGTATAGTGGGCTATGTGGGTGACAGGACTGCGTTGCCCTTCCTGATAGATGGACTGAAGAAGCTCGAGTACAGGGGGTACGATTCGGCAGGGGTGGCCATGGTGGACGGCAACTCGGCGCTGGTAGAAAAGTGCGAGGGCCGTATACAGGCTCTCGAGGAACGGCTCCTCCATAATCACATAGAAGGCAAGGTTGGGATCGGCCACACCCGCTGGGCGACTCACGGAAAACCCTCGGACACTAACGCTCATCCGCACACTGATTGTGCGGGCGAAATAGCTGTGGTCCATAACGGTATCATCGAGAATTATGCCCGGATCAGGGAATTCTTGCAGAAGCGGGGACATGTGTTCAGATCTGAAACGGATACGGAAGTGATGCCCCACCTCATCGAGCACTATTATGAGGGAAACCTTGAGAAGGCAGTGCAGCGGGCAGCGAAGGATCTCCACGGGAGTTATGCCATGGCAGTGGTAAGTACGAAGGAACCTGACAAGATAGTCGCTGTAAGGAACCTGAGTCCGTTGATAGTAGGACTTGGGCAGGGTGAGAACTACCTCGCATCCGACATACCCGCGTTGCTCAATCATACCCGGGAGACTATTGTTCTTGAGGATGGAGAGATGGCCGTGATCACGCGCGACTCGGTCCGGGTACTCAGCCTATCGGGTGAAGAGAGGGAGAAGAACACTTTCTTCGTACCCTGGGATCCAGTCCAGGCAGAACGCGGAGGTTACCCGCACTTCATGTTGAAGGAGATCCATGAACAGCCCGGGGCCCTGTCCGAAACCCTGAGAGGCCGCCTGTCACCTGATGGCAGGGTGGTCCTGACAGAGATGACGATGACAGAGGCAGAAGCTCTGGCGATTAACAGAGTGTTCCTGGTGGCTTGCGGTACAGCATTCCATGCTGGCATGGTAGGGAAATACTTCATAGAACGCATCGTTGGCATCCCGGCTGAGGTAGACCTGGCCTCCGAGTTCCGGTATAGAAATCCGGTCATAACACCTGGCTCTTTGCTGGTAGTTGTAAGCCAGTCAGGAGAAACCGCCGATACTCTCGCGGCCCTAAGAGAAGGCAAGGCGCGGGGTTGCAGGGTTATCGCCATCACTAATGTTGTAGGAAGTTCGGTAGCAAGAGAAGCGGACGACGTGATATACACGTGGGCGGGACCAGAGATCGCGGTGGCTTCCACTAAAGCCTACACTACTCAGGTAGAGGCGTTGAGCCTGCTTGCTCTCTATATCGCGCAAATGAGGGGGCACATGGACATTTATCAACTGAACGAATACGTGATGCATCTTAGGATGCTTCCAAGAAAGGCGCAGGAGACTCTGGAGCGATGTGCGCCCGTACAAGAGCTGGCCAGGGAACTTGCAGCCCACGACGACGTGTTCTTTATTGGCAGAGGGGTGGATTACGCATCGGCGCTTGAGGGGCAGCTGAAGCTGAAAGAAATCTCTTATATTCACGCCGAGGCCTACGCTGCGGGTGAGTTGAAGCATGGTACACTCGCGCTCATCACAGAGAACGTACCGGTGATCGCTCTTGCCACACAGAAAGAAGTGTTGGAGAAGATGATTAGCAACATCACCGAAGTGAGAGCGAGAGGAGCCCGCGTGATCATCATCACTGCAGACGGCTTAGAGGGGCTTGATGAGTACTCCAGCAGCATTATCCGCGTTCCTGACACGCATCCTCTGCTCATGCCGGTGCTTACTGCCATTCCGCAACAGCTCCTCGCATACTACGCGGCTGTGTATCGCGGTTGTGATGTTGACAAACCGAGGAACCTGGCAAAGAGCGTGACGGTGGAGTGACTTGTGAAGAGGACGATCGTTAGCTGATGTAACTCGCGTTTTACAAACAAACAAAGTCGTGGATCGGCAGCTGCCATGTTGGTCTCCTCCCCTCAGAGTCAAACTTCTACCTCCGAAGGGAACCATCGGCGGCTGCTTATATCACTACCCACTCCGGGGGATTTCCACCACTATATAACCTTTGCGGCGATGGGGACAGATGGATAAAGAAAGGGTTGGA
>DYEP01000143.1 GCA_020725675.1 Symbiobacterium sp.
GGTCCCGTCCTCAGCCACTCGTCGCCTTCTCCCGTACGGCCGTTGAGAGCAGTCAGGTCCTCCGATTTCCAGACGGGGTCTCCGAGATATACCCGGAGCGGCAACTTTCCCTGCGACTTGAGTCCACGGCAGAGCCTCTCCCCCTCCGCATCTATGGAATGGACGCTGGTAATCCCGTACTTCAGGCATTCGTGCATAGCCGCAAGTATCATGTCTTCCTTTTGTCTGTCCGTGGGTGAGGGTATCACGGAAAGTACAAGCTGCATCGCAGTTTCGTGCAAAAGCCCGTTGCATTCGCCCGAATCATCGCGCACTATCCTGCCACCGGAAGGATCGGGCGTATCAGGACCGACTCGCGCAAGATCCAGGGTCACCTTGTTAACCAGGGCTGTGTGCGTACACGACCTGGCCAGGTAAACCGGGTTTACGGGTGTCAGGTCATCTATATGGAAACGAGTGGGGTTTTCCCTTTCCGCAAACCGTTCCTGGTGCCAGCCCCAGCCGAGTAGCCACTCCCCCGGAGCCAGCGCCTTCACCCGTTGCGCGATCCTGCTCCTGAGTTCGCTCAGTGAGTCACAGTCCGACAAGTCCAACTGCGTCAGCGTCTGACCAAACCACAGAAGGTGAGCATGGGCATCGATCAGGCCAGGTACCACGAATCTGCCCATTAGATCCACTACTTCGTCGCCTTGCCTGTATTTCAGCACCTCTTCATTGGAACCCACGGCCATGAATCTTCCATTAGACACCGCCACCGCCTGGGCCCACGGCCTTTCAGGATCCATGGTCCTTATCACACCGTTTATAAAGCACTTTGCCAACTTGATACCGCCTGCCTCTCCCAGGAATTCAGTTGAAACGACATATACATACCTGATACCGAGGGTTTGCTCACATCTGTTCCACAAACGTGTACCAGTAGGTCTTCCTGCTATGGCATAAGCCGAGACCGGCCAGCATCTGGGCCCACAGGATACAAGCGCCTGCCGGATCTACGACGGGTACGCTATGGCCTGAGTCAATGAGCCGCTGTTCAAGAGCATTCGCTGTGCCTGTCATACCTGTACAACCGAGTATGAGTACGTGCGCTCTGTCTTTTGCCACTGCTCGCAATGCCTCTCGTTCAAGCGCTTGCAGTAGCCGGTCCCGGTCGTCAAGTTCAAGCACAGGGATGTCTACAGAGCGAATGGAGGCCAACCTGTGTGACAGGCCAAGCCGTGAGGCGGTATTGTAAATGTTCCCGACCAGGCTGCCAAGCACAGTGATTACTGAAAAGGAAATACCAAGAGACGCAGCTACCAGCATGGAAGACTCGCCGGCTCCGGCGACGGGTATTCGCGTGCACTCCCGCACTGCTTCAAGCCCCGGGTCAGCAAAGCAGTAAATGGCAGCAGCGTCAAACCCCTGTTCTTCCGCTCGCCGGGCGACCTTTACCACTTCCCCGGCCGCTTCCACCACGTCCGCCTGGCTTTCGATAGACCTCGGTCCGCGCCCAATTCTCTCTGCAAGCACTTGGACGCCCTCTGGAAGAAAGCGGCTCACTTCAGCCTCTATTACACTGTCCGGAATCTCCGATATCACGGGTCTGATCAGCCTGATGTTTAGCACAATTACCTCCAGATGCAAAAAGCAGCCACTTAGGTGCTTACTTATTCCACCCTCTTGCCGTGAGTCCTGCTTGCAGGGATAAATCTTGCGCTGTCATTGATAGGGAAATTTAGGACCTGCAGTAGTGATGGCGTTCCTGTGCCAGCCTGACAATACACTCCTCAAAGATGTCCAGCGCCTGTTTGATCTTGTCGTACGAGTTCGCAAAAGAGATTCGGACATGGCCATCACCGTTTTTCCCGAAACAGGCGCCAGGCAGTACAGCTACCCCACCGTAGTCAAGCAAATAGTCAGAAAGCGCATTGCAGTCAAGCCCGGTAGCCTTGATGTTAGGAAATGCGTAGAATGCGCCCCGGGGCATGACGCAAGATACGCCCGGTATCGAGTTGAGGCGCTCCACGACCATGTCCCGCCGTCTCCGGAATGCGTCAACCATTCTGGCGGTGGGTTCCATTGAGCCCAGGAGAGCCGCAACGCCTGCATCCTGGATGAACGGAGGCGTACATGAGCACGAGTTGATCATGAGCTCCGTGATGGCAGTGGCAATGTGCCTGGGTGCAACAGTATAGCCCAACCTCCAGCCGGTCATGGCGAAGGTCTTTGAAAACCCATCGACGAGGATGACACGGTCTGCCATCCCCGGCATAGACACGATGCTACGGTGGGGCCCGTCATACACAATACAGCTGTAGACCTCGTCAGAAAGGACCATACAGTTGTTCTTCAAACAGATCTCAGCGAGTTTCGCCATCTCATCTTCGTTCATAACCCCTCCCGTGGGATTATGGGGACTGTTGATAATGACCAGCCGTGTTTGAGGTTTCATCAGTCTTTCCACCGCATCAAGATCCAGAGAGAACCCGTCCTCTTCCCGAAGCGGAATCGGGACCGGTACAGCGCCTGCGAAGCTCGCCACAGATTCATAGATAGGAAAACCAGGGTCCGGATACATCACTTCGTCGCCCGCGTTTACAGCAGCCAGCATAGAAAAGAACAGTATAGGTTTGGCCCCTGGGGTGACCACTACGCACTCAGGATCCACGTCAATACCCCTGGTATGACTGACGTAGGCCGCGATGGCGTTTCGCAATGCGGGTATTCCCGCAGAGGGGCAGTATCTGGTGCGTCCCGCTTTCAGGCTGGTAATGGCAGCCTCTACAACGTGGTCAGGGGTGATGAAATCCGGTTCGCCTATTTCCAGGTGAATGATGGATCTTCCCTGTGCCTCAAGCGCTAAGGCTTTGGCCAGTACTGCAAAAGCAGTCTCTGTTCCAAGATTTTTCATGCGTTCCGCCAAGTTCATGCTCTCCGGAAAGCCGATGTCAACCAGGCCGTCCTTATAACCCTCCGTTTCATTTGGTAACTACTTGTATGCTGAATGCCGTGGCTAAAGAGAGAAATGTATATTAATACACTTTTACCAGTCCAAGCATCAGATGTCAACTACTAACTTCGTTTCTTGTGATCGTGATGTGATATTGTCAATGTTACAATGGACAAGGTGTGGCAGTCTGAATCAAATACGGGCCTTGTTTGCAGCGGGTAGTGGATGACCACCTTACCATTAGGGAAGCAGCCCAACGCCACACCAAACTGGTGCTGCGGGGTTAGGCCATGGCAACCGCCAGACAAAGTCCCCTGTGGACCAGGTACGGAGGTGCCACTTATGTTTCTTGGCGAACTCTATCTGTCAAAGCCTGCCTTCGTCCGCCGTATGCTGAAGAATGTGTGATTGCAAAGGCACTGTCGGATACTTTCGTAAGATGCTATGCCGAATGGATTAAGCCCAAGGATCGTGTTGGCTGTCGTAAGCGGTACCAGCGAATGGAGAAAGAAGATGGAAAGAAAAGCAGTCATATCAATGGGAAGTGGATCAACTGACAGGGAAAGGTCTAAAGACTTTGTTAAGCCTTCCCTGGCTTGCTCTCTATATTGATAAAGGGCTGTTGAGAAAGAGTCCTCAACAGCCCGCTTTTCCCATCTCACAAGCTCAGGGCGGCTGTCCCTTTACTTATGAGCCGTGGGATGGCATTGCACACAGTCCATCTTGCCTCTTGTATTATCCATGCCGTCCTTGCCGTGGCAGCTCATGCAACCAGTAATGGAAGCAGGAGTGACGTACTTGGCCGCGAACTTACCAGCATGATAATCGTTGAGCAGCTCTGCGGCCTTCTTTGCCACATCTGCAGTGAGACGCCCGCAACGTTCGCTGCGTTCGGCCGAGGTCGCCTTGTATCCGGATACTTCGCACCACTTGGTTACTGATACGTGGCAAAGCGGCGAACCACATACCGACTGTACGATCTCTTTGTCGGATTTCTTGGGCTGTTCTGGCTTGAACACAGGGAATGCAGTTTCTGTATACCATCCCATCAGTTCATTGATGACCTTCGCCGCATCTTTTTCGTCCACTACCAGCTGCATGACAGCGCAGGCTCCGATCAATGCACCGCACAGGGTGGACCAACCAGCTACGCCGCCTCCTCCGAATCTGAACATGTCCGTGGGCATGTAGTCATACGGAAAGCCCACTTCCTTGCGCAGCTCGGAAATCAGGGCGTGGAACGCTCCGTATGAGCAGTCCGATACCATATACCCGTCGTATCCGCCCTTTGCCGCAGCATTCACATCCAGTGTCTTATAGGGCCACGGCCACGCGGGCGGCTCCGGCGGCGCTGCAGGTGCCGGAGGCTCATTCTTCGGGGGCTCGGCTGCAGGCTTGCTGCACCCAACAAGCCCAAGCAGTGATCCTCCTACCACTGCCCCGGCTGCGACCTTGCCCGCCTTCTTCAGGAACTCCTCTCTTGTCAGTACTCTCTTTTCGTCGATCACACTCTTACCTCCCTCCATATTTCGGACCTTGTGGTCTCTTAAACCACAAGTCTTGGAACCACAAATAGATGCACCGGTAGAACTCCAGGCAGAAACATTACGGGAAAACTTGCGCTCGCGGGAATAAAGCGGTATGGAACCAATCAGTGACATCCTCCCCTCACTAAAGTGAGA
>DYEP01000144.1 GCA_020725675.1 Symbiobacterium sp.
CTCCCGGGGCCGAGGTCTCCCTGTCGCGAAGCCTGTTCCCAAGGGCAGGCAAATCAAATCCGAAAGGAGCGAAAAGCCTGGTCACGGGGAGGCCGCCTAATAAGGATCGATGTGTCAAGAATTATTAGGTTTTTTGAACCAGGACGAAGACGCAAGTGCGCTGGAGGCTTCTGGTGGACGGTGCAGCACGCGGTAGTTGGAATATGGCAGTGGATCATGCAATCCTTGAGGCTTGTTCAAAAGGAGCGGCTCACGCGACTATACGCTTCTATCGGTGGGCTCCCCCCTGCCTGTCCATCGGGTACTTTCAAAGCCTCAGTCGGGAAGTGGATAAGGAGTACTGCAGGGCCGCAGGGATCGAGTGGGTCAGGCGCCCGACGGGAGGGAGGGCGGTATTGCACGATGATGAGATCACCTACAGCGTAGTGGCACCCGAGAGCGCGCTCAGGGGTAGCGTGCTTGAAAGCTACAGGACCATAAGTGAAGGACTGCTTGAGGGCTTTGCCCGCTTGGGTATTGAGGCATCGATAGTATCCGTGAGAGAAAAGGGGATGCTTCACGGGGAGTCTGGTGCTTGCTTTGATGCGCCTTCATGGTATGAGATTACAGTGGGGGGCAGGAAACTGGTGGGCAGCGCCCAGGTGCGGAAGGATGGTGCCATACTCCAACACGGTTCGATATTGTTGAGTTTTGACGCGGAGAGGCTTCTTGACGCGCTGGGAGTACGGCCAGGCACCCGGCGTGACCGCCTTCGTGAGATACTGGACAAGAACGTGGGGAGCTTAAATAAACTGGCTGACTTTGACCTCTCAGGCGAAGCCGTAATCGAAGCGATGATCTTTGGATTCCGGAAACGCTTCGCAGCCGATCTCGAGTGCGGTATGCTCTCTGCTGCAGAGACTGAGCGCGCGAGAGAACTGGAGACGTCGGTATACAGAAACCCGGAGTGGAACGAAAGGAAGTGAGGTGTGGTAGGATGTACGATGTAGTTGTTATAGGTAGTGGGCCCGGAGGCTACGTGGCTGCTATTAGAGCAGCTCAGAAAGGCGGCAAAGTGGCATGTATTGAGAAAGCAAGTATTGGCGGTACCTGCCTGAACAGGGGCTGTATACCTACGAAAGCTCTTGTACAAAGCGCGAACGTTTACCAGGCTGTCCTTGGTTCTGAAGAATTCGGCGTAAAGACTAGCGGAGTCTGTTGCGATTTCTCCCGCGTGATGCAACGTAAGAAAGAGGTGGTATCCCGCCTGGTGGAGGGCGTGGAGAGACTATTCGCATCCAATGGGGTAGAACTGGTACGTGGCACGGCCCAAATAGAAGCGCCCGGTGTGGTAACGGTGAACCAAGGAGGGAAGGTCACGAAGCTCAACACCCGGAGCATAATCATAGCAACAGGGTCCTGCCCTGAATTACCACCGGTGTCGGAAGAGAGCCTGTCTCACACAATTTCTTCCGACGACGCTCTGGAGCTTACCGAGATACCGGAGAGCATGGTAGTCATCGGCGGTGGGGTTCTCGGCGTTGAATTCGCTTGCATTTACCGTGCTTTCGGAACTGAGATCGATATTATAAAGAGGTCCCCGCTGATCCTTCCGCCGATTGATGAAGAACTATCCAAACGGCTCATGCCTATCTTGAAGAAACAAGGGATACGCATCAACACCGGGATATATATCAAACAGATTGTGGAGGCCCCTGGTGGTGGCAAGCGTGTGATCGCAGATACCAAGGACGGAAAGGAAGTACATTTTGACGCAGAGAAGGTCCTCGTAGCGATGGGGCGCAAGCCTGATTTTGGAGGCCTTGACCTCCAGACCCTTGGTATCAGTTATGATAGGAAAGGGATCCACGTAAACGAACGTATGGAGACTTCTGTATCCGGTATTTACGCCATCGGGGACGTGGTTGGCCGCTTTTACCTTGCGCCTGTGGCGTCAGCGGAAGGAATTGTAGCTGCTGACAATGCCATGGGTGAGCACAGGTCGATGGACTACAGTGTGGTGCCCCAGTGTGTATTTTCCATGCCTGAAGTCGCCGGCGTCGGGCTTACAGAACGAGAAGCGAAGGAGAAACATGCGAATATACGGGTGTCGAAATTCCCGTTCTCTGCAAACGGAAAAGCTGTGGCGATGGGGGAGACGGACGGTCTGGTGAAGATCGTGTCGGACGCAGGAGGTAAGATTCTTGGTGTACACATTCTGGGGCCGCATGCCACGGATCTGATTCACGAGGGGGCGGTTGCCCTTGCGAAGGGTTCTTCGGCGGCGGATATTGCACACCTGGTACACGCGCATCCCACACTGGCTGAAACGGTCATGGAAGCGGCGCACGGCATTTTAGGCCAGCCCATTCACCTTGCGAAAGTGAGATGAATAGCTACAAATAGGCATGAAATGTGACTTGTAGTAATTGTTTACTCTATGTTATGATCATGTCGGGCAGAGTAGGTGCTTCGCGTTAAGTGCTGCGGGATGGGAGGTCGCCCGCAGACGAAAGGCCGTCCGGCCTGCGGTGGAGTACCGCTTCCGCTGCCACATCAAGAGAACCTCCTTGCCGTCTCTGGTGTGGCTCTTCTGCCACGCCCGAACAGAAAGGAGGTGTACTCTTTGCGACTGTCTTCTCGCGAGATCACGACAATGGCTTTGCTTACTGGACTGAGCATCGTTTTGACCAGGATCGCAAGCATCAGAGTATCCATCGCGGGAGTTGAAGGAGTCCGTATCGGCTTCGGCGCCCTCCCTATTATCATGGCGGGAGTCTTCTATGGTCCGATATCCGGCTTTGTAGTGGGGGCACTTGCTGATATAGTGGGGTATCCCATCGCGGCAATGGGCCCATACATGCCCCACTTCACGCTCACGTCCGCGCTCACCGGGTTTATTCCAGGTCTGCTCCTTTACTACCGCAGAAATGATTTGCCCAGTGCCTGGGCGCTGTTTGGCGCCATTTTCACCGGGCAGTTGATCACTAGCACGCTGCTTGTACCTTACTTTATCCACACGCTGTTTGGTTTACCATACACTGTGCTCATGCCACCCAGGGTCGTGTCGCTGATCATAACTGTTCCTGTTTATACTATGTTTCTGAACGTCTTGGGGAGGAAATTGCACGCTGCCAGGCTATTTGAGCCGGTGTACCGAGTAGTCAGACGGTAGATTAGGGCCCAGGGTTTCCTGGGCCCTTTTCGGACAGAGAGGGGTGGGTCCGTTGATAACGCGAGCCGTGGACGTGCATGTGCACCTGTTGTCGGAGGACATGATAAGAGAGAACAACAAGCTGAGGGCTCGCGATCCGTACTTCGATCTGCTCTGTACTAACCCAAAGAACGCCTTTGCCACCGCGGAGCAGGCGCTTTCATCAATGGATGAGAGCGGAGTGGAGATATCCGTCATATTTTCGTTTGCATTTGCAGACATAGGAGCTTGCAGGGAAGGAAACGACTATATCATACATACCCTGAGGAAGTATCCCGGACGTTTCATTGGGTTTTGCTGTGTCCCGCCTCGAGACCCTGGTGCGCTAAAGGAAGTGGTCAGGTGCAGGGAAGCTGGCCTGGTGGGGGTCGGGGAACTGTTCCCTGACGGGCAGAGGTTTGACATCACAGACGACAGGCAAATCGGCGCTCTGGTCGGGCAGGTACAGGAGTGTTCCATGTACCTGATGGTACATTGCAACGAGTTGGTTGGGCATTCATATGCGGGAAAGGGCGGGACAGGACCGGAGCAGGCTTACAGGCTGGCAGTGAACTATCCCAATGTACCGATGATCTTCCCACACTGGGGAGGCGGGCTGATCTTTTATGAAACCATGCCTGAAGTGAGGAAGGCGCTCCAGCACGTCAGGTATGATACGGCTGCAGATCCCTTCTTGTACACAACGTCTGCGTACAGGGCTGCGGCGTCGGCAGGTTTGACAGATAAGATCGTATTCGGTTCGGACTATCCGCTTCTTTCCCCTCGCCGCTACTTTGAGAGGCTGCAGGATAGCGGTTTGGGGCCGGAAGACATTGCGCGCATTACCTCCGGGAACGCACGCGAATTTCTAAAGCTGTAATAGTATAAGGGGTGAGCAAGGTATTATGAATGAATTCTTAAAACACGTCAGAGCAAGCGACCCGGCGGTCTACGCTGCGATGATGGATGAACTGAACAGGCAGAGAAGCACCATAGAGTTGATCGCATCGGAGAACTTCGTGAGCCTTGCAGTAATGGAAGCCCAGGGCACCTGGCTGACTAACAAGTATGCTGAAGGGTATCCCGGCCATCGTTACTACGGAGGCTGCAGGTATGTGGATGTGGTCGAGGACCTGGCCAGGGAGAGAGTGAAGCAGCTGTTCGGGGCTGAGCA
>DYEP01000145.1 GCA_020725675.1 Symbiobacterium sp.
GCAGTGCTCGCCCTGGGAGGTTACGCGCTGAACCGCCTGGGAGAAGAGATGGTGATCGACACGGAGGGAGACGGTTGAAGGACGCCTGGGGAAGAGAAATCGATTACATGAGAGTATCCATAACAGACAGGTGCAACTTGAGATGCCGCTACTGCATGCCTGAGAGCGGCCTTGAGATGAAATGCCACGAAGACATCTTGTCCTATGAGGAGATGCTCGAAATTCTCTCTGTGGCTGCATCTTTGGGCTTTCGGCATTTCCGCGTGACAGGCGGAGAACCGCTTGTGAGGAGGAACGTCGTGTCCTTTTTGGAGCGGCTTTCTCATGTACCCGGCGTGGACGACCTTTCTATAACCACAAACGGCATCTTGCTGTTTGATATGGCGGAGGACTTGAAGAAGGCAGGAGTGCACCGGGTGAACATCAGCCTTGACACACTGCGCCCAGCACGTTTTGCCGAGATTACCCGCGGAGGCGACTGGAGACGGGTGTGGATGGGGCTTGAGCGGGCAATCGAAGTGGGTTTTGATCCGGTGAAGATCAATGTAGTCGCAGCGAGGGGGATAAACGACGACGAATGGGAAGATTTCGCACGGCTGACGCTACATATGCCGGTGCACGTGCGATTCATAGAGATCATGCCTCTGGGGCAGGGAGAGTCCTGGGCAGACAGGTTCGTCCCCGCACGTGAAGTGCTCGGGACCCTTATGCGCATGGGAGAAATCCGGCCGGTACACGTGGCAGGAAGCGGGCCTGCACAGTATGTGAGACTCGATGGAGCGAAGGGAAGCATTGGCGTGATATCCGCCATTTCGCAACACTTTTGCTCTGACTGCAACAGGATGAGGCTCACCGCCGACGGAAAGCTAAGTCCATGCCTTGCATCTGGGGAAGAGGTTGACCTCTCATCTGCCATAAGAGGCGGTGCAGACCGGGAGGAGCTGATCGCGCTGTTTGAGAGAGCAGTGCTCATAAAGCCTGCGCGCCACTGTATGGAGCCGTGCAAGAAAGGCGAAGGAATGGTCTCCGAAAGGAAGATGTACAGGCTGGGAGGGTAAGTATGGTTCAGTTTTCACATCTTGACGAATCAGGGAAAGCGGTTATGGTGGAAGTGGGCCAAAAGCCCGAGACTGTACGGGAGGCTGTGGCGAGAGGCCGCGTGCTCATGAAGCGGCAGACGCTGGAAGCCATCCTTCACGGTACGGTGGCCAAAGGAGATGTATTCGCTGTGGCGCGAGTGGCCGGTATCATGGCCGCCAAGTCCACCGCCTCTTTAATTCCTCTTTGTCATCCTGTCCAGCTTACAGGTGTCCAGGTCGACTTCAGCCCCGCTCCGGACCTCGATGCCGTTCTTATCGAAGCCAGGGCAAGGAGCGTGGGGCGCACTGGTGTGGAGATGGAGGCGCTAACTGCAGTGTCGGTAGCGGCTCTTACGATATATGACATGTGCAAGGCAGTGGACCGCGATATGGTGATTGACTCCGTACGGCTGGTGTTGAAGGCTGGCGGAAAGAGCGGAAGGTATACTCGTTCGGGAGAAAGCGGGGTATAAAGAGTGAAAGCAGGTATCCTCACGGCCTCTGACAAGGGTTCCCGGGGGGAAAGGGAGGACCAGTCTGCACAGGTAATAAAAGAGATGCTGACTGCGGCTGGGTTCTTGGTGCAAGACTACCAGGTCGTACCTGACGAGTACAGCATCATCAAACGGATGCTCATCAGGATGTGCATGGACGGCCTGGACCTGGTAGTGACTACCGGGGGTACGGGTCTTGGCCCCAGGGACGTGACGCCTGATGCGACGCTATCAGTGGTGGAAAAGATCGTGCCTGGCATCGGCGAGGCGATGAGAGCCGCCAGTTTAGCAAAGACACCGCATGCCGTGCTTTCGCGCGCTGTTGCCGGGGTAAGAGGGAAAACGCTCATAGTGAACCTGCCCGGCAGCCCGGTGGCATGCCGCGAGTGTCTTGAGGTGATAGTGGCTGCTCTTCCACACGCTGTCTCGGTACTGAAGGGGGAGGCGTCGGAGTGCGCAAAACTCAGAGGGGGTGAAGGCGAAGAATCCGGGAGCAAAGATGAATGTGTACATAACAGCGGGGGTGAGGGAGTTTGAGTTGGCAACCGGAAGCGGACTTGCAGGAGGTCCTGCTGACCGAGGCGCAGATCAAAACACGTGTGGCTGAAATGGCAAGACAGATAACCAGAGACTACGATGGGCGACAACTTCTGCTGATCGGCATATTAAAAGGCGCTGTCATGTTCTTGGCGGATCTTGTGCGGGAGCTTGGGGTAAAAGCGAGCATTGACTTTATTGCAGTATCATCCTACGGCTCGTCTACCAAGAGCTCGGGAGCCGTCAGGATCCTAAAAGACCTCGACTCTTCCATAGACGGCAAGGACGTTCTGGTTGTGGAAGACATCGTAGACACGGGTCTGACTCTACAGTACCTGGTAAACACCCTGAAGGCGCGAAAACCAAGAAGCCTCAAGATGGCTGCTTTGCTGGATAAGCCATCAAGACGCAAGGTGGACGTAAATGTGGACTACCTGGGCTTTCAGATTCCGGATAAGTTTGTTGTGGGCTATGGTCTTGATTTCAACGAGGACTACAGGCACCTCCCATACGTTGCGGTCCTGAAGCCTGAGTTGTACAGGGAGGTGGATTAGGTGGATACCGGGTTCAGGCACGGCGTGATCGTGATCGATTTCGGCGCACAGTACTCGCAGCTGATTGCAAGGCGAGTCAGAGAAGCGCATGTGTACTGCGAGATAGTCCCCTGGGATGTAAGGCTTGATGAGATTTGGGCCAAGCAACCCGCCGGTATTGTTCTTTCGGGCGGCCCTGCAAGTGTATACAGTGAAGGTGCGCCTGCATGCGATCCAGGTTTATTCAAGATGGGCGTCCCTGTACTCGGGATCTGCTACGGCATGCAGTATATGGTGTATGCGCTCGGTGGAAGAGTGAGCAGGGGGGACAGGAGGGAATATGGTAAGGCGTTCATAACTGCGGAAGCGTCGGGGCTGTTTGACGGTGTTGATACTACCAAGCAGGTATGGATGAGCCACGGAGACAGAGTTGACGTACTTCCGCCCGGTTTTGTAGCAATCGCTTCCACGGAGTCTTGCCCTGTAGCTGCGTGCCGTGACGAGTCGGGAATGCTGTTTGGACTGCAATTCCATCCAGAGGTGGTGCATACTGAGGAAGGTAGGAAGATCCTCGAGAACTTCCTGTATCGCATTTGCGGACTTGAACCCAACTGGACCATGAAGTCCTTTGTCGACCACGTGGTGCCTGAAATACGCGCAAAGGTGGGGAACGACCGTGTCATATCCGCCCTATCGGGTGGTGTGGACTCCTCTGTGGCCACCACGCTGGTGCACCGGGCGGTGGGTCCGCAGCTGAAGAGCATCTTTGTTGATCATGGGCTCTTGCGCAAGGGAGAAGCGGAGCAAGTGGTTAAGACTTTCAGGGATCTGGGAGTGGAGCTGACCTATGTAGATGCCAGCGAACGATTCCTGAATCGGTTGTCGGGAGTGAGGGATCCTGAAACTAAACGGAAAATCATCGGAGAAGAGTTCATCCGCGTGTTTGAGGAGGAAGCAGCGAAACTTGGCCAAGTCAAGTACCTTGTTCAGGGTACCCTATATCCGGATGTGATAGAAAGCGGTACCAGGACAGCAGCCGTCATAAAGAGCCACCACAACGTGGGAGGGCTGCCAGAGAAAATGGATCTGGAGCTGATCGAGCCTCTCAGGGATCTGTTTAAGGATGAAGTACGAGCCCTCGGTGAAGAACTGGGCCTGCCGAAGGAGATTGTCTGGAGGCAACCCTTCCCAGGCCCGGGGCTGGCGGTGAGGATTATTGGTGAGGTCACGCGGGAGAAACTTGCTGTTTTGCGAGAGGCGGACTACATCGTCCGGGATGAGATCAATAAGGCGGGGCTGGACAGGGAGATCTGGCAGTACTTTGCCGTGCTAACTGCAGGCAGGAGTGTAGGTGTGATGGGTGACGAGCGCAGTTACGGCCACACCGTAGCGATAAGGGCTGTGACCAGTGAAGACGGTATGACTGCGGATTGGGCGAAAATCCCGCTTGATGTGCTTGAACGCATGTCTACCCGCATTACAGGAACGGTGAGGGACGTAAACAGAGTAGTGTATGATATCACCTCAAAGCCGCCTGCTACTATTGAGTGGGAATAACACGAGGATAGGTTGCTACGTGACGGTGGCATAAAGCATACCGTCTGCGGCGAGTGGTTTTTGGAAGCTTACCCTGCTTAAGCCGTGGTGATGAAGACCCGCGGGGCGCCGAGATGCGCCTTTTGTAAGCATGTGAGCATTGGGCGTTCAACAAGTTGCTGGAGGGCCATTCCCGGGAAGAGCTCAAACAGGAAGGCCAGCAGGCATTCGGCTTAAACTCCCGCTATTGCGATGACGCCATACTGAAAGCGAAGGCTGTTGTAGAATCGAAAAAAGGAACTTGCGTTAGAAATCGAGGAGACGGGCACCGAACTCGCCCGGGCCCAAAAGAAACTTCCCTGGGCTGCAAAGGACCTTGACAAAGCGACTAAAGCCTATGACCCAACAAGAATAGAGCAAGCCAAACGGACATTCCTCGGGCGCAGAGCCCGGGTGAAGGACTTTTTCTAAACTGGCCGAGTTGAAGGCTCATCGAGACAGCGGCACCATACCGGCAGTAATCTTTGGCGGACGTTCTTTATGGAAAGAAGAGTCTGCAGCAGTAGAGCCTCGATTCCTTGCCTGGGGAAGGAAAAGGGAGGACCCGAAAGGCAAAGTGGCTCTTCAAGCGGCTGGACGGAAAGATTCCCGTATGTGAACCAGGAATCATTTTATTCCGTCTGGCATGAGTTAAAGGAGCTGGTTTTACTGAGTAGGTGATCCCGTTTAGCCGGTGTCGGA
>DYEP01000146.1 GCA_020725675.1 Symbiobacterium sp.
AGCTTCTAACACATGCAATAGTCCAAGCACGTTAGTTCTTGCGTCAAAGCTCGGTTCCCGCACCGAGCGGCTGACGGAAATCTGCGCCGCATGATGCACCACGTACTCCGGCTGCACCAGTTCAAAGACCCTTTGCACCGCCTTAGCATCCGACACGTCTACCTGGTATAGTGGCACCCCCTCCGGCAGGTTCTCCCTTTTACCGCTGGAGAGGTCGTCTACTACCACAACTTCATGACCCTCCGCCAGGCAATGCTCCACCACGTGCGACCCGATAAACCCGGCCCCGCCGGTTACTAAAATCCTGGCCAATGGTCTCCCCCATTACAAAATACTGGCATTCCTGATAGCCACAACCCGCACTTTACCCAGTATGGCTCCGTTCCTTTTGGAACGAATCAGCAAACCGGCAAACACAAGCCAATCACAAAAGCCAACCACAAGAACCGTGCCTGTGGTTGGCTGGTTGGCTAAGAAATGTAATGGTCGAGCAGAATGACTTCAGGCAAATCAACTTTGGACCAAGCCAGGTTGTTGCCAACAATTGCCTCGCAACCAGCCACCTTGGCAGTGGCAATCGAATCTGGTAGCCACATGGCTTCCGATGAAGCCTGCACCTCCAGTGACCAGCACCCTGTCCAAATTCCCTTCCCCTGTTATCAGATTGCTGCTTGGTTATACTATTCTCCTCTCTATGAAGGGGTGCGTTTTCACTCATTGGAAAGTGCCTGGAAATGTGGAAAAACAGAGCGAAAATAGAGGAGAATCACGCTAATTCATCGAATCACAATCCAGGACGGCATTCAGGGGTGAATGAAGCGATGAGCATGGACCTGGCCATCAACAACGGGTTGCTGATAGATCCAAAAAGCGGAATCCAGGGCAGGTTTTCAGTAGGGATCAGAGGCGGCAAGGTAGTATGCCTGTCTGCATTGCCGCTTGAGGCCGAGCAGGTCATAGATGCGCAGGGCAGGGTGGTCGCGCCTGGCTTTATCGACATCCATATGCACGAAGACAGGCTTATGCAGGACGGGTCCATCTCCATCGATATCTCCCGGTATATGCTGCTTCAGGGCGTCACCACGATGGTAGGCGGGAACTGTGGCCTTGCCGCAGCGCGTGCTGGTGCGTACCTGAGGGCGGTCGACAAACAGGGGTTGCCGTCCAACTATATGTGCTTTTCTGGGTACAAGTTGCTCAGGGAACACCTGGGTGTGTTTGATGCAGCCAAGAGGTTACACGATGATGAGATAGGGGCCGTTTCCAATCTCCTGCTCGAAGGGCTCGACAGAGGCTCGCTTGGACTTTCGGTGGGACTTGAATACACCACCAACGTACCAATAGATGAGCTTTTGGTATACGCAAGGATCCTTGCGAAGTCCGGGAGGATGATGGCCGTGCACTACCGCTACGATGCGGACAGGTGTCTTGAGGCCATCGCTGAGATGATCTTCATCTCAGAGGCCACCGGGGTGAAACTCCAGATCTCTCATATCGGCTCCTGTTCTGCTTACGGCAGCATGAAGCAGAGCCTTGAGAAGATCCACTCTGCGCGCGCACGGGGGGTAGACGTGATGGCAGACTGCTACCCGTACGACGCCTTCTGCACGTATATCGGCTCTGCTGTGTTTGACCCGGGCTGCTTTGAACGATGGGGCAAAAGTTACTCTGACCTGCTTGTGACTGAAGGCAAGTACCGGGGACAGAGGTGCGACAAGAGGATCTTCAGAGAACTGAGAGAGCACTACCCAAGCACCATGGTGGTGGCATTCACCATGCGTGAAGAGGAAGTCTCTGCTGCACTGGCCGATCCTTGCGTGATGGTAGCCAGCGACGGCTTGTTTAACGCGGGCCAGGGGCATCCAAGAGGCGCGGGTACGTTCCCGCGGTTTCTTGGGAGGTACGTGAGGGACAGACGAGTGGTGGATTTGGTGACAGGACTATCAAAGATCACCTCAATGCCTGCGCAACGCCTCGGCCTACAGGACAGGGGGACGTTGTTGCCGGGCGCCTGGGCAGACGTGGTGGTATTCGATCCCGACGCCATCCTGGACTCTGCAACCTTTGAACGCCCTACCGACCCGCCGGTTGGTATCGATTACGTAGTGGTAAACGGCAAGGTCGCTGCCGTGGGTCAGGAAATCATCTGCCTCAATGCGGGTAGGGCGCTAAGACCGTAAGAAGGAGGTGGTTTTGGCAAAGCGCAAAAGTCGCTGCGATGTCGGCCCAAGCACTGCCGAAATAGAGTAAAGGGGGAAAAAGCGTGAAGTTTAAAGTTCCGCACACGTACGTACTCTTGTTTATGGTCATCATCGTTTGTGCCATCGCCTCATACATCGTTCCTGCGGGCGTTTACGATCGGGTGAAAGACCCCGATACAGGCAGAACTATAGTCGACCCGGGCTCCTTCCACAGGGTTGACCAGACGCCTGTGGGCATCTTCGACATATTCCTCGCAATACCAAAGGGCATGAAGGCGGCTTCGGAGATCATCTTCTTCATTTTCATCGTGGGTGGTGCCTTCGGCATTATTCAGGCCACAGGTTTTGTGGAGGCGGCAATCGGAAGAGCGGTGCTCTCACTTGAAGGCAAGGAGAAGCTGCTGATCCCTCTGACCATGGCCATCTTCTCCCTCGGTGGAGCCACCTTCGGCATGGCAGAAGAGACCCTGGTATTCGTACCCATCGGCATCGCGCTTGCACGCGCCCTGGGCTTTGACACGATCACTGGTACCGCCATGGTCGCGCTGGGCGCTGCCTCAGGGTTTACCGGCGGCTGGATGAACCCCTTCACCGTCGGTGTGGCGCAGGGCATCGCTCACCTGCCGCTGTTTTCGGGATTTGGGTTCAGGTTCATTGCATACCTGGTCATCCTCGGAACTGCGATTGTGTATGTCACCAGGTATGCCATGATGGTCAAGAAGGACCCCACCAAGAGCCCGGTATATGACCTTGATCAGACCAGCACGCACAAGATGGACCTGTCTGCCATCCCCGAGTATACTTCAAGGCATACAGGCGTGCTGATCGTCATGATACTTGGCTTCGCCACGCTGATTTACGGTGTGTTCAAGCTGGACTGGTATATCACTGAGCTCTCAGGCATTTTCATAGCAATGGCAGTTGTGGCAGGCCTTGTAGGTGGTCTTGGCGTCAATGATATAGGCAGCCAGTTCGTAAAGGGCGCAGGCAGCCTCGTCTTCGGCGCTCTCGTCGTTGGTGTAGCCCGCGGTATTCTCATCGTGCTGACTGACGGACAGATCATCGACACCATCATTCATGCCATGGCTTCTGCCATCCAGAGCCTCCCCACGGTGCTCAGCGCGGTAGGCATGTATGTGGTCCAGGTGATCATCAACACCTTTATCCCGTCCGGCTCAGGGCAGGCTGCTACCACCATGCCCATCATGATCCCTGTGGCAGACCTGGTGGGTATAACAAGGCAGACGGCGGTACTGGCGTATGGCTATGGAGACGGGTTCACCAACTCCATCATACCGACTTCGGCTGTGCTCATGGCGTACTTGGCCATAGCGGGGATCCCCTACGACAGATGGGTCCGCTGGATCGCTCCTTTGATGGGGCTTTGGCTGCTCATCGGCGGGATATTCGTCACCATCGCAACCTTGATAAACTACGGGCCGTTCTAACATGAAAAGGGTAAACGATGCGATTGACAGGTACATTAATGCAGACGAGGTAGTAAAGCTGTGCCAGGACCTCATCCGCATCCCCAGTCATTCGCAGCATCCTGGGCGTGAGAAGGAAGTGGGCGATTTTATCGCCCGCTTCCTCCGGGAAAATGGCATGGAGGTTGTGGTTGAGCCGGTTGAAGGCGAACGCAGCAACGTTATGTGTGTGCTGAGAGGGGCGGGCGGCGGAAGGAGCCTGATGTTGAACGGGCACCTGGATACTGTGCCCCCGTACAACATGGACATAGACCCGTTTGCAGCAGAAATACGCGACGGACGGATCTGGGGCCGGGGCGCTGTGGACATGAAGGGTCCTATCGCTGCTATGCTGTGTGCCATGCTCACCTTAAAGCGCGCCGGAATCGAGCTGGCAGGCGACTTATACTTCTGCGGCGTAATCGGAGAAGAAGAACGCAGCGAAGGTACAGAACACCTGGTGAAGACGGGCTTTCGAACCGACGGCGCCATCGTCGGGGAGCCCTCGAACTTCGAGTATGCCATCGGCCACAGGGGGCTTGAGTGGATTGAGATTGAAATAACCGGGAAGGCCGCACACGGTGGCACGCCTGAAAAGGGTGTGAACGCCATCGTACAGGCAGCCAAACTGATCATGCGGATACAGGAAAAGCTGGTGCCCAAGCTCCGGGAGAGGTTCAACCCTGTTATGGGTCCTTCAGTCATGAACTTCGGCGTCATACGCGGGGGCACCCAGCCTAGCACGGTTGCAGATAGGTGCATCGTGCAGCTTGACCGCCGGTATATCTCCTCAGAACCCATATCTCAGGTGCTTGGCGAGTACCAGGAGATCCTGGATGAGCTCAGCGCCGAAGACCCAACCTTCAAGGCGGAGATGAGGCGGATGCCGGAAAACATCCTGACTCTTGATCACCTGGCCATGGAAACGTCGCCGGATGATCCCATCGCGGTCTCTGTGGTCAACGTGTTAAGATACCTCCTGGGCAGGGAACCCACCATAACCACGCGCAGGGGGTGGACAGATGCGTCTCTCCTCAGTAACTTCGCGAACATACCGTGCGTGGTGATGGGACCCGGCGACATCGCGTTCTCGCACACCAGAAACGAGAACATACGCATAGAAGACCTCATCCTCGGCGTTCGCGCGTATGCGCTTGTTGCAGCGGAGTTTTGCGGGGTTTCCCGCATGGGAGATGAGCAGATTGACAAACGATCTTAGGCAGAGGATCATAGCGGCAGTGGACAGCCTGGGTGACATGCTGTTTGACGTGGCACAGGAGATCCATAAGAACCCCGAACTGGGTGGGGAAGAATTCAGGGCGTCTGAGCTCCTTTGCGACCGGCTGCGGCAGCACGGCTTTTCTGTACAGCAGGGGCTGTACGGGATGCCAACCGCATTCCGCGCACACAAAGGTACAGGGCAAGGGCCGCGCGTGGGCTTTCTCGCGGAGTACGATGCGCTGCCTGGTCTTGGGCACGCGTGCGGCCACAACCTGATCGCAGCCATCGGCCTGGGTGCCGCGCTCGCGCTCGGAGAGGTCATCGATGAACTGGGCGGAGAAGTCGTGCTGTTTGGAACACCCGCAGAAGAAACCAACGGGGCGAAGGTGATCTTCTGCGACAACGGTGCATTTAGCGATATAGACTTCGCCATGATGATCCATCCTGGGGACCGCACTACCGCACAGAGCAGCTCGCTGGCCATGGATGCGATCGAATTTGCCTACGAGGGGAAGGCTGCTCACGCGGCGGCCTCACCTCACGAGGGCATCAATGCACTGGACGCAGTGATCCAGCTCTTCAACGGCATAAATGCGCTCCGGCAGCACCTAAAGGACGAAGTCAGGATACACGGCATTATTACCGAGGGCGGCAAAGCGCCGAACATCGTGCCTGACAGGGCGGTGGCCCGGTTCTACGTAAGAGCAGCGAGCAGGACGTACCTGGATGCTGTAGTAGCGAAGGTGATGCGGTGCGCAGAAGGAGCGGCGCTTGCCACAGGCGCAAAACTCACCACCCGGAACTTTGAACTTTCGTTTGATAATATGGTGACCAACAGCATCCTGGCCAAGCAGCTAGAGGAGGCGTGGCGTGACCTCGGGGTGGAGCGGATTTCTCCTGCGAGACCCACGATGGGCTCTACAGACATGGGAAACGTAAGCCATGTGGTGCCTTCGGTGCATGGGTATATACAGATTGTGCCTGAAGGTGTGCCTGCCCACACTCCCGAGTACTGCCAGGCGGCGGGTGCACCTGAATCAAGACAGGCCATCCTGCTTGGGTCAAAATCACTGGCGCTGGCGGCATTACGAGTGATGTCCGATAATGCGCTGCTTGAAAGCATAAAACGCGAGTTTGAGGAAGCCTACAAATAACTGACAGCATTGAAGCAGAGGGGGGCGTACGCGGTACGCCCCCTGCGTCTTTTACGAATCATTCGCCAGAATGCCCCT
>DYEP01000147.1 GCA_020725675.1 Symbiobacterium sp.
ATACACTGTTTCTATTGCGGTGCAGTTCCATCCTTTATCTCCCTGCGCTTATTCTTGATGCCTAGATGATAACATAAGCGTAGATGAAAGGCCATGAAAATCTTGGCCGCGCCTAACTCCCCAATGAATTGGGTAGAATGCGGCGCGGCGTATCTTCAAAGCGCTTTCTCGCCTCGGGCTTGACCCGGACCCTCACCCGCCTGTCCTGCCAGAAAAACTCCGCCTCGGGAACGCCGTCCTCGACGGCCTTGATGTTCCCTTTGCCGAAAGTGCAGCCTGTGCCCAGCTGGAGCCCGTCGTTCAAACAAGACACCGGCGGTGTGGTGCACGCCTTGGAGAGCACCCGCGGCCCAAAGTACCGTGGAGCGCCGAGCCGTTCTAAAGCGGCCTGACCCATTCTGTATCCGAGTACGACAAAGGGACCCAGGTGCCCGTGAAAGCGTTCCACCTCGTCCATTGTCCACACGCTCACCCTAGATTCTCCCCTCTTATGTATTTTAGAACATGTGATTTCTCAATCAGATACACAAGGCTCGGTATAAACACCACTTGCAGCAGTACACCAGGAAGCCCGGATACAAGACCCGCTGTAACAGGATAAAGGATTGGTACCCGGCTGAACCCAAACAGGGGCAACACGAAGTAGCCCAATGCGCCGTATGCCAGTCTACCTGCCAGCGCCACAACAGTCACCACAAAGAATGGCTGGAACCTGAACCTCCAGTAAAGAAGGCCTGCGAGCCCCCCATAAATTGCCAGCTCGAACACCATGCCCTGGGCTACCGGCGGCATAAGCGGCGGCATACCCGTCAACAGCGCCGACAACATGGGCGTCACCGCGCCGACCGCAAGCCCCACTTCCGGACCAGCCAACATGCCCCCTAAGATCACGGGGATATGCATAGGCAGAAACACCTTGCCCAGCCCAACCATGTGAAAAGAAATGGGCAACAGGATCCCAAGCGCTATAAAGAGAGCTGTCAGTATCAGTTTTCTTGTGGTCTTCACACCAGTACCTCCGTTTTTGTTGGATGCTGCTGGTCTCCAGGCGCAGAAAGGCCACAGCCCAGTCCGGCCGCGGCCCTCCCTTTGACGGATTAATCCGCCGTTTCCTCGTTATGTGTTGCAGGCCATTCTTTACCTGCTCTCAAGAATGATCCTATGGTCGACCAATCTCAGTTCTTTTATGTGTGCTTTCAATCTCTTTTGTTCACCAAAAATGCTCTCAAGGTAGATCTCGTCGCCCTCTGGCCTGAGCACGTCCACCGATTCCATCACGAGCTCTTCCTTGCCATCACGTACAACGTATGCGTTGGACTCACACATGTTTCATGCCCCCATCTTCTGGATCTGTGCAACCAGCATGTCAATCAAGTGTGGAAGCGGCTCATCAGGGGTCCCGGCCACCCAGACTCCGGAGCGGTTCAGGGGGAGCAAGTACTTCTTCGCCTTGGATTCGCCCACCGCCTCCACCATACGCGCGGTGACCTCGCCCATCATTGAGTTGGCCAGGAGGATGGAGAGGGTCCCCACTATCACGTCCACTTCAAAGCACGAGTGACATATGGCGTTCTCGCCCGTCCCCCCCATGTTCGCTCCGGCCTTCATCATAGCCGAGGTAGCATGTGCATTCGTGCCCAGTGCCCACACTTCTGTGCCTTCAGGCATCTCCTTCCTTATCTTTTCCACGAGCCGTGCCCCTATTCCTCCTCCCTGACCATCGATCACAGCGATCCTCATTGTCTAGCCCTTCCTTTCGCATAAACCGATATGGCCAGTGCGATCCCTATGATAAACAGACTGCCAAGCTGCGCCACACTCAAAAACGGTGTAAGCCGCCACACTTCGCGGTATGACTCTACGATGATGCGTACTACAGAGTAGCCTATAAGGAGGTATACGAATTGCTGCCCCGGGTAGGCTGTGCGCGTTCTCCGGAGCCACAGAAATCCAAAGAGCAGAAACGAAAGCAGCATCTCATACAGCTGTGTAGGATGCCTAAGGCCCGCAACGTACCTGGTAGCGACCGCCCAGGGAAGATCTGTGGGCAGGCCGTAGCAGCAGCCGTTTAGGAAACAACCGATCCTCGCTATTGAAATGGCCAAAGCGATAGCAGGGCTTACCAGGTCTGCTAAAGCGAAGAAGGGAATCTTGTACTTCCTTGTAAACCAGATGCCTACAAGTACTCCGGCGGCAAGTCCGCCGTGGAGCGAGAGCCCCCCTTCGTACACGACCAGGATCAACCTGGGGTTGGCGAGGTAAGTTCTCCAGTCAAGCAGGATAAACAGCAGCCTGGATCCGACCACCCCTGCGATCAGGCTGTAAAACGAAAAGTCAATAATCGCTTCGGGCTTTATGCCAAACCTCCGGGCGTCTCTGGCAGCCACCAGCGTGGCTGCCAGAAACCCCAATCCCAGCATGAGCCCGTAGCTATACACGTTCAGAGGACCGAACCGGAATAGTACGGGGAACATAAGCTGCCTCCCGCCCTATATCTTGCCGTCTATGTGACGCTTGATCTCTTCCTTCGGCATGTACCCTATGAGCCTTTCTGCCGGCTTTCCATCCTTGAACAGTATGAGCGTAGGTATACTCATGACCCCGTACCTGGAAGCCGTCAGCTGGTTTTCGTCCACGTTCAGCTTGGCAACTTTCAGTCTGTGCGCATATTCTGAGGCGATCTCCTCAATAACAGGAGCGATGCTGCGGCAGGGGCCGCACCAGGGCGCCCAAAAATCTACCAACACCGCTTTTTCAGACTTCAGCACATCCTGCTCGAAACTGGTGTCCGTCACTGTAGTTACATTTTCGCTCACAAAAGATCCCTCCCGCTATTTCATGAACCGCTTAAGTACCTGTACCAGCTCATCCATGGCTTCGTCCGCCCTGTCGTCCTTGAACGCCTGGACGACACAACCCCGCGTATGGTTTTCAAGTATGGTCAACGCCACTTTGCTGAGGGCCGCCCTTGCGGCGGAAACCTGGATGAGCACATCCACACAATACCTGTCGTTTTCAATCATGCGCTGGATGCCCCTGACCTGACCCTCGATTTTGCGGAGCCTTTCGAGGAGCTCGGCGCGGCTCTTTGCCACCGAGCCCCGAGGGGGACCTACATGAAGATCGTCGTGCAATATACCCACCCCTTAGTCAAAATGCATCTACCGCATTTCTACTCGTCTCCAGCCACATACATACCCCCGTATGGTACATCTCCATTCTAAACCGGCCCCGCATTCTTGTCAATATGCTGTTGTGTATGATACCCAAAAGGTAGATGCTCTAAGAGAGCGAAATAGTCTTCGCCCCGGGGTACCCTCCCCAGTATGGCGACAAGTACGGCTTCCAGCACGTTGGCAGCCAGCGACATGCCCTCAAGCCGGTTAAGGGGGATCGCCTGGCCGTTCCTGCTCTGTATGAGCGTCTCGTCTGACGGTCTAAGCGATGCGGATATGACCGTAACGCCGTCAAGTCGCGACGGCATGCGTCTTCTGAGCAGGTGGATGTCTCCAACAATATATGAAAAGCCTCGAATGCCCGTGGCATTCCCTGCTGTGGTCTGGTCCCCATGTGGATAAAGGAACCTCAGCGGAATCCTGGATAGCAGCGGCATGGTAACACTGGCCAACGCCGTAAACGCCGACAAAGGCAGCATCAGCGGTATGCCCATTGCGAACAGCGGGTCGCCCGCCCAGACGTCGGCTCCCAGCGCTCGCATACGGAGAGCAGAGTCGTATCTGTCGAGCACCGACACAAACAGCACGCGACGTCCCCTCAAATCTATCTCTCCGCTTGATTGCATGCGGCCTATGATCTCCGGCTCGATGTACTTCTTTACTCCCGAACCGTCCACCACAGGCGTCCGCTCGGCGCATGCAAGCGCGGCCGCGCCCGGCACCGGGTACTTCCTCTCGCCCAAGCGGTAGTAGTAGTTCACCCCGCCGAGGGAGATGCACGAGACCTTGCCGTCGTACTGCTTCACAAGAGCTCTCGCGAGGCTAAGGTTTCCCGCCGTGCCCACCCTTCGTATGCGCACGCGCTCACCCAACACGCTTACGCTTACATCAAAGTCCCGCTCCGGCGCACCCAATGATACTTCTATCACCTTGCGCTCAATCATCCGGAACGCCTCTGGACGGGCCCGCCATGAAGAGACCTACTGTGACTGCCACGGTGGTAACCACGGAGAATGCGGCAACATAAGGCAAAAGCTCCGGGCTTGGAAGCGTAGGGTGTGTGCCTACCACATAATCCATAAAATCATTAAACAGAAACCATGCCCCACCAAGTAGCACGTAAACCCGGCCCGGTCTCCAGTACCTGGCGAACAGGAGCGCCTGGACGAACATGCCACCGTGTGACAGCATGAGGTGCACGTTTTCAAAATCATATACCCGCCCGACGAAGAAGTGCTGGCCTATGACGAATACGGTCCACAACCCATACTTCGCCGAGGAGATCAGCCCATAGGCCAAAAGCAACGGCCATGGTCTCCGTGCGCGCAGCGAAAGCAGCATTATACCGAAGGAGAGCACTGCAAGCGGGGAGTCCGGTATCACCGGCCATAGCACCGGTGGGCTGGCTGCCAGCTGCTGCGCGTACCACGAAAACCCGTATAGCGCTCCGCCCAGGTTCACGACGATTAACGGGATGTACCAACGGGGATTCTCCGGAATGGTCAGTATGTGGTTAAGCACGCGCCTCATGCGACTTACCACCCCCCAAGGATCGCGTGGGAACGGCGAACTGGATTCTTCGGACACCTGTGCCAGTCGTGCCGTCGCTTTCGAGCGCTCAAGTCTGTCATTGCAATCCCCTCGCAAGTACTTCCACAGGTTTTTCCACAAGGTACGTCTGGGAGACCGTGAACGTCTCTCCCTCTATCCGGTATTTTACTCGTACCGTGCACGCAGCACGCACTACGTAACTGCCCGGGCGTTCCCATTCTACCGTAAACTGCTCGCCGGGGTCAAAGGAAATCGTGACGTCTTCCGCATCCGGAGGCATGCTCACGTGTGCGAGTACCCGGTAGCGCGCAGCTGTTGCAGTCACCCATTGTGCAGGTCCCTCGATCTCCATTTCAACAGAGGGTTCGCTTGCTGTGCGGGCGGTAAAACGCTTGACTTCGCCGGCGCCAACAGATACCTCCCACGTGTACCGCTTCAAGACCTTCTCCTTGTTAGACACCGATACTGCCGTAACCCTGTATTGGCCCGGGTGGTCATATACATGTTCGACAGAGGTAGTGGTCTCGCCTTCACCTTCCCGGACATACGTCCTCCCGTCACCAAAATCCCACTCCCACCTCACGTGGTAGGTACGATCCTCTTTCTTAAGAGTGGTCAACTTTGTAACCCGTTTCACCTGCACGTGCGGGATGTGAGCGCTCTCATGCTCCGGAGCCGGAAGTGTAAGTGGCTGCTTTGGTTCATCAAGCGTGTAACCTGCGGTCACAGTAAAGCTCAGACCCCCTTTGGCCAAGAAACTTGATACGTTGTGGCGATGTAACTGCCCGGATATCGCTCGCACGCCCACGTGCAGCCGCCACACATCCGTACCAGGAGTGATCACCAGTCTTCCGACGTGGCTTACCCCTGAGACCCTTACCTCCATGTTCTGGTATTCATTCTCCCCTCGCAGGCTCTCCCGCACTACCCACACGTCAAAACTCACCGGGTCGTTTCTTCTTGAAGACACGCGCGCGGAAAACTCGATACAGATATTCTTTTCTTCACCCTTTGCGGGGATGAAGGTGACGTATGAGGGAGAAAGGTACTCCGCCTTACCTTGAAACCTCGCCTTGTGGTCAAACGGCCACCCCCAGTGATGAAGTTGCAGCCGCGGTGCAGAGGTCCACGGCTTTTGCACTGCTTTCACTATTTCTGAAATACCCCGTTGTGAACGAAATAGCGAGAAATGGGAGCTTGAGACGAGCCCGGGAACCGCCACAAACGAGTCATCTCTGAACAGCGGCAGAAACGCCGAGGAGAGCTCAACCACCAGATCGCCCGGACCAACAGCCGGGCTGAGCGCTGAGATCGGAGAAGGCGTGACTCCAGTGATACATGCATACCGGACACGGCGCTCTGCGCGAGATTCAGAGTCCGCCTCGTTCAACACTGATACAAGGTAATTCGCTACCAGACGCATCGGCTTTTCATCTGACGGTAATTCAAACCATTCACGCACCATCCTGTCCACGCCCACGCCGGCGAAGCTGAACCCCATCTTCTGCTCCGCTCGTTCCAGCGCCCAGCGTCCCAATATAGTTCGTGCCCGAACGGCAGCCTGTTCCAAAAGATAACTGCCTGCGCGTCTCAGGTAAGCCAATACTAAAGACTTCATGTCAAACGCCGCAGGTATTTCTCCAAACACATAGGTGAACAGATCTCGTTCCTCAAGCCGTGCCCTCATGTAGTTGTTCCGGCCGGCGTGCAGTGCAAGAAATTCGTAGTAAGCGGAGGTGAGGTCCTGCCCTTCTGCCGGGCTTTCTTTGGGAAGATGCCCGCCGGACCAGCGGAGCAACGGCTGCTGGGCATCAATGAAATGTGTGTGAAAGTGTTCGCTCCTTTTGTTAACGATCCAGTGCTCGAACGTAGGTGCCCGCCCGCCTGACGGTTTCATCTCGTTTTCAAACATGTAATCCCAGTACAGCGCCTCGTACACAGCCGCCCTGTTCCGGATGTAGTCCTCTGCGTCGAACCCAGCAACGACACGCGGCTGCCTTGCCCCGAACCGAAGCTCCTCTTGCGTCAACACCACATCCGCCAACTTCAAAAAGTGCGAGAGGTATGAGCCCGCGTTGGGCGGCGACACCATAACAAGGCTGTCTATCCGCTCGTCAGGTCCAGGCTGGTTTAGATAATATCTGGCGGCCAGCGACGCGGATCCAATGGAGACAACAGAGATCTCGCCCGCCTCTAACCGCTCCAGGTATTCCCCCAGCCGTCCGGCAAGTACGACGAAATCCTCTTCCCCTCCGGTGTCCATCACAAACAGGTTCACGCCCTCAATGTAGCCGTACTGGCTCAGTTGCTCAATAAGGGGGGACGGCTCCTGTAAGGCATCCGGGACGATAACGAGAGCGGGTGACAGTTCCATATTGACACTACCTGTAACAGAGGGCAGGAGCGCGTACGCACCAAACAGCAGTGTGGCAAGGGCCGCCTTCACCCATCTCATTTCCTCCACCCCCTGTTGACTATCTCCACAGAAAGCAGAGGCGTCCCCGTTCTCAGCATTTCGAGTACGTTTTGATCTTCCGCAGCTGTCCACGGAACAGTCGACACCGCGAATACCCAGAACACGGACTCACCCGGTCGGAGCGAAGCGCTCCGTCCAGCCAAGCTAACCTCAATTACTCCATTCCTACCCGGCTTGTGTATAACGAGGCCAAGAACGGGTTCCTGGTACGGGAAGCGTCCAATGCGGGCAGTGTATGTACCTGCGCTAACACCCAGAGTCCTGCTTTCTCTAACCAGCATCAAAGAGGCCCTTGCGTGATTTGGCTGGTTGTCTATTACCGGGGGCTCCCGATAAAAACTACTCGAGTCCGTGATGGCAACTTCCAGCAGTGGCGTACCGCGGTTAAGGTATAGCAGAGCAAATACTGCAAGCAGCACTGATACAACCAGTAACAGCCTTCTCATCTGATCTCCCCCAAGTGCGCCGGTGAACCCAAAAAGGGTCCGGCACGTTTGATTGCCGGACCCTTCACATACATAATTTCTATATATATTTCCAGATTCCTCCAATATGGCGCTGACCTTCTTCCCCGGCTATATCTCGATATATCCATCGGGAGGCTGTTCTTTGAACGCGTCCAGTTCCATGCCCTCTACGGCGCTCCGGATGTGAAACGCCATGCTTTCCATAGCGCGTACTGCGTCCTTCGTGGCGAGTGCGTCGATGATGCGCGAGTGCTCCATCACCGACGGGTTGACCTCCATCTGGTAGAACGGGTCAAATAGGATGAGGTAAATCGTGGTCCTGCTCACAATATCGACGATATACTGCTTGAGGACCAGGTTGCCGGAGGCTTCTGCGATGGCGTGATGGAACCTATCGTTGATCTTGTAGTATGCCTCTACGTCTCTTTGTTCGAATACCCTGGACTCCTCCGCCACGCACTGCCTGAGCTCATCCAGCAACTCGGCTGTCACAGAGGGCGCGGCTTTAGCGGCAGCATGCTTCTCCAGGATCTCGCGCACCTCAAATGCCCAGAGTACTTCATCCTTCGTAGGCTTTATGACGAATGCACCCTTGTGTGGGATGATCTCCACAAAACCCTCGTACACGAGCCTTCTTATGGCACCTCGGACTGGAGTGCGGCTCACTCCGAGCTGTCGGGCGATGGTCTCTTCTACCAGCTGTCCTCTTGGCCGAATATACCTCTTTATAATCGCCTTCTTCAGCCTGGTATACACCAGGTCCTCCATGGTTTGGGACAACAGACAGCCTCTCCTTGTCCAGGATATGTGCCTTTTTCAAGTGTAGCGTATCGATTCTCTCAGGTCAAACCCGCGCTTTCGCATCTCTTCCGCAAACCGGGGCCCGTCCACCGCGATCTCTACGGGTTTTGCGCCTTTGGGCGTCTCGCCATGAGCCATCATAATGGCGACAATCGATGCGTGCCATCCAGTGGTGCGCTCCATGGCAGTGAAGTGTGTCTTCTCATCGTAGAAGTCCATGAGGTCAAGCTGTACCTCAGCGCGCCTTCCGTCCTTTTCGCCAAGACACTTCACCCTGATCACTACCAGGTCTCTGTCTTCGGGCGTAGCCAGGATCTTGGGCTCCAGCAGCGTATGTAACACTTGCCTGGGGGAGACCTTTACCCCCTGGACCTCTATAGGTTCCTCTTCCAGGAGCCCAAGGTCCAGGAATGCCCTCCACTGAGCGAAATGTCCTTTGTATCGCACGGTCTTGTTCTGGTAGGTCTTGAGCTTACCAAGGAACGTCCATGGCGCAGTGGAAGTACCCCCGGCAGTAGTAAAGGCCTCGAGCCGGCCGACAGGAGGCGGGAAATCGATCTCCTCATACTCCTGGAACGTGGGCACTTCGACCAGTTTGCCGTCTCTGATGAACGTCGTGGATCCGTAGTATTCATTAGTGAGCCCGGCGATGTTGAAAGTGAGGATATAGTTGAACGGTGGCCTTGGGTTGCTATCGAGCCCTCCATCCCACAGGAACACCTCTTCCGGCTTGTCAAGCAGGCTCATCGCGTAGACACACAGCGATGTACCCATTCCGGGCACCTGACCGCAGTCAGGCACAATGCTGATACCCGCACGCTCGGCCTGTTCGTCAAGCGCCAGCTCGCTTCTGACTATCTCCGTATTCCCACCGAGGTCGCACATACTCGCCCGGGCCTTGACCGCCGCCTTTGCTATGTCCAGGTTGAAGTAATAGGGGACCGCGCTTAAGAAGGCATCAAGGCCTGTAAGTACAGAAACGAGTGCTCTTTCGTCAGTTACATCCACCTGCTCCGCTTGGGCAACAGGCCGTCCTACTAGCATATTCACCCTCTCTGCTGAGCGTTGCGCTGCGTCCAGATCTTTGTCTGCGATGATGACCGCATCAGCATCTCCCCATACAGCCATGTCGTACGCCGCGGCAGTTCCCTGCCTTCCGCCACCGACGACTCCGTACCTCTTTCCCATGATCACGCCTGCCTTTCATATGTTCTTATGATCCGTTCGATCTCTTCCGGTAGTCCTTCTTCAAGAGGAAGCGCCCGGTGGTTCTTTCTTATGCTATCCGCAAACTCCCTCGCGTTGTCGCTTCCTGACTGCCTGTTTATCAATGACGGCTGCCAGAGGCCCCTCATGTGCTGCCTCGTATGCTTTTGAGCAAGGAAGTGGCCTTGAGTGCCCACTCTGCAGATGACCAGAGCGGCTTCGGGATCCGGATCTACCCCTTGCACGTAACGTCTTATCATCTCGAAAATTTCGCAATCGCGCACGAGCTGCTCAAAAGAAAACACCCTGGCGCCGTCCAGCAGCCCGGCTCCGCACATCATGTCCGCGCCAGCCAGAGCGCTGGCCATTCCTGAGAGGGCATTCTCGGCCCCGCAACGCCAGCCTCCTGTCTTTGCACCGGTGGCAAAAGTGCCCACGTTCGATGGTATGTGGTAGAAACGTGCCATCTGGCACGCAGCCGATTGAAGCACAAAATCCTCCGGCCCACCGCAAGTGGCAGCTCCCGTTCTGAGATCCATCACAGTGGCACACGAGCCGTAGAAAGTGGGTGTGCCCGGAGCAATAGCCTGAAGTGCAGTTATGCCCGCTAGTATCTCCGCGTTACCAAGCACGAGGTTCCCATACAACGTGGACGGAGCTGTTGCACAGCCGATCTGCATGGTCATGAACCCCGTTGGGATGCCCGCCTCTGCGTACACAAGCAGTGCATCAAGTGCGTCATAAGCATATGAAAGGGGGCTCGTGCTGCAGAGGAAACTGGATATCACCGGGTTGTGCCTGAGTTGGTCCGTACCCCCCGCCACTGCCCTGGCTATCTCAACAGACCCTCTGGCAGTCAACCCGGTGACAGCCGTCATCGCTTGTATGTGCTTAGTGGTGTTCTCTATCTGGGCGTAAAGCTCCCACAGCGGCTGTACCCTCTCTGGGCAATCGCGGGCTGCAACCACAGGCCACATGAATGCGATCTGCGGCAGAGCATCAGCCACCCGCGTTGCCTCCCGGAGGTCGTCCAGCGTAGATGGCCGTATCACCCCTTTGTCCGGATCCATTACCGAAAGCCCTGACCCGTCAAGCGTGAGGTACCCTGTCCGCCCGTCGATGTGCAGCGCCTGCGTGGCATCCCGCGCCCCTAGGGTGTAGCAAGGAGGACAGAGCGACAGTGCCCTGTTGAGCACCTCCTCTCCGATGAACACCCGGGTGCCTGATACACGCGCACCAGCTTGGGAGAGTGCAGCAAGCACCTTTTTGTGAGGCATATTGACTCCGGCCCGATCGAGCACCAAAAGTGTGTCTGCATGAATTTGCCTTACGACCTCTGTCTCCAACACGTCGAGAAAGGACTTGTAGCGGATGGCCTGTATCTTGGACACCTGCAGGCACCTCCTTTTGTATACAATTATTGTATTCTACGGCTGTGTACGGTTTTCCTTCTCCCACAGCTGTCGGATAGGGTCCTTTTTCACCACCCACCTCCCCGCCTGAGAGAGCCCGAGTATTACAGGGAGGTTTAAGCGACGACTGATTCCACCACCTTTAAACCTCAACAATACGTCTGCGGTGACGCACACGCCCTCTTCTGTCTCTACCGGTTTGCTGAGCGCCAGCACCCGGATATAGTCTACGTTTGCAGTCAGCCAGTCAAGTGAAGCGGATGCACAAAGGAGCCTCAGTGTCTCGGTATCCTTTTCATTAATGAGAGTGAGGTACAATTCAGCCACCTCCTTCGGTCCTGCTCTTTCAATCCGCAAAAGCAGTGTACCCGCTGCCTTGTCCACCATCGCCTGGTGCGCCACGTCGTATAACCTGCTGCCATGAGTAGTACTGCCTTCAAAGTGAATACAAAAGTGACCGGGAAAGTCGTTTTTCATGATGTCCTGACCGCCGTGGGGCATTCCGTTCATAGACGCTGCGATCCGCCTGCCGTCAATCAGCACCAAAACGGGACGTCTCCGCCAGCTCCACCCTCCGTAGATCTCAAGGAGCACCGCAGCGTCCAGTGCGGTTACGGGTTCAACGTCGGCGTGATACGAACCGCCATACCTCCTTACAGAAAACCGCTTTCCTGTCTGGAGATCTACCACCTGAGCCACAGATTTTTTGGGAAACAGTGAAAGCGCCTCGCGCCAGGAAACTGGCTCTCCAAAGTATGCCTGTGAAATGGACATAACCAATCCCCACAACGCGTCTCTGTCCGGAAGCAACCCGAAACAGTTCACCACTCGCCCGGCTGCGCTGAACTGGACCTCCGACCTTGAGCCATCAGACAACCTGAGCGATACAGTATATTGCGGAGGACCCGGAGACTCCGGGGTTGTGTACCATTGCGTAAGCCTCCAGGAAAGAGAAAGCACATCTTCTTCCGAAAGGGTGTAGCTACATTCAAGGCCCGCCGCATGAATGCTGACGGTACAGCTTGTGACCTCAAGCCTTGTTCGCTTTCGGTGAATGCACATGACCCCCCAAAAGATACACAGGCAAACTACCCAGATGACGATGATGCGTATTGTCTTCAATGCAAGACCCCCTTGCACACCTTATTGAAGAACGTATGGGGATATGACCACTGGGGAAATGGTGAAAAAGGAGTAGAATGAGCGTGGGTCGAAGATCAGGCGAGGAGGTTTTTGTCATGCCTCATGCCATTATTGAAGTGGATAATACGCGGGCGAAGATCACGGGTGACTACTCAAGAAGCATGGTGGACCTGTGTACATCGTTCTTCGTTGATGGCTACCAGTACGACAGGGCGTACCTGAAGGGCAAGTGGGATGGCAGGCGGCACCTGTTCGACCGCACAGATGAAACCATTCCCACGTTCCTCCTTGAAAAGGTGTTGCACACCTTTAGATTGTACGGCGTCAGTTATGAAATCAGAGATAACCGAACAACAGATCTTCAGAAGATGAACTGGCGTCTACCCGAACGGTTAAGCCTCAGGGACTACCAGGAAGAGGCGGTATCTCACATTCTTGCAAAGAAGGTTGGTATCATATCCATCGGTACCGGTGGCGGGAAGACACTTATAGCAAAGGCCGCCACAGCCAGGCTCGGGCGGCCCACCATATTCTTCGTCGACAAACAATCCCTTCTCTACCAGGCAAAAAGGAGTTTTGAGGATTTGGGAGTGGAGGTAGGGCAGGTAGGTGATGGTGTGGTAGATGTCAAGGATGTCACCATCGCCATGATCCAGACCTGCGTGCGCAGCCTTGGAGGTGTACACAAAAAGATCGACCGAGATGACGAAGACGACTCCGCGACAGACGTCTCCGGTCAGAGAGGCGAAATGATACGGAATATGCTTTCCCGTGCCTCAGTCATCTTCTGGGACGAGTGCCATCGCGTAGCGGTGGAAACCTGTTACATTATTTCAAGGCATCTGTCGCGCGCCGAATACGTGGTGGGGCTTTCCGCAACCCCCTTCCGCGAGGATAATGCGGATATGCTGCTTGAAGCTATTACGGGGAAAGTATTGTTGAACATCAGGTCCTCCTGGCTGATCGAACACGGCTATCTTGTACCCCCCGTAATCGGATTTTTCGAAGTGGGTTGTGATCCCAAAGACGCGGTAAAGGTATACTGGCGAGGCAAGCGCGAGGTGAACCACCGGGTCGAACACGCTCGCATGTACAAAAAGTATATCGTGCAGAACGCGGAGCGAAACGGCATTGTGGTGGAACAAGTAAATAACATGAATAGGCTGGGAAAAAGCTGCATGGTGGTAGTCGACCGGATTCAGCACGGGAAGTACCTGGCCAAAGTGCTCGGTTGCGAGTTCATTTACGGGGAGATGGGCGCCTATTTCCGCGGAAGCCTCTTTTCAGACCTCCAGGAAAAAAGGATCATGCGGCTTGTTGCTATGTCTAAAATCGCCGGCGAGGGTCTGGATGTCCCTTCGCTCGACTCCATCGTAAATGCTGGAGGTGGCAAGTCCACTATCAAGACGCTCCAGCTGGTGGGCAGGGCGCTCAGAGAGTACCCGGGGAAAAAGCGCGCTTATGTGGTGGATTTTAATGACAGGGCGAAGTACCTGGTTGACCATACCCGAATACGTCGAAACATCTACTCTTCAGAACCCGCGTATATTGTAAAAGACGTTAAGAGATAAGCCAGGACAGGATTTCCTGGAAGTACCACCTCACAGTGGAGCCGCGTTTGATGATCACAGGAGTACCGACGTCTACCATTTCGAACAGTTCTTCCACGTCTTCGTTACGCATTCTGACGCATCCGTGAGACATGTGTCTGCCGATGCTCGATTCATCATCTGTGCCGTGTATGCCAAACCTGTTGTCTCTTCCCCCCGCGTCAAGACCCATCCATCTGGTACCAAATACGTCCGGATTTTCCGGAAAGCCCACAGGATCCTCTTGCTTTGAGATAATACTGAACTTGCCTTCCGGAGTAGACGTGATTTCCCTCCCCGTCCCCACGTCATACTGCCTGATGAGCCGTCCCTCCCGGTAGAAGTACAGTTTATTCAAAGACTTGTCGATCAGGATATGGTCTTCATACAGGACAGGAGGTAGACGCACAGGCCACACTGCGTACACTACCGCGGCCAGCACCAGCCAGATCCATATGCTAGCTGTCGGAATTCGTTTCATACAAGTATCCTGTCCGCAATAGGTAGGGGAACATGCAGCCTCCGCTGCTTTCACACATCCAAAGGCCCAGCCGCGACCTGTCCCGCGATCTGTCCATGAAGCTTTTGCGTTCAGCTGCAAAGCCACAAAGCTGCAGGCCTTTTGCGCTCAGCCCAACGAAGAACGCCGGGTAGTAGTGACAACCATGAGGAGCAGGAGTATAATAAGGTCAGTAATTACCTCTGCGCACTTGCAGTCTCAGTTTTATGTCATCTCTTGAACGTCTACGCTCTTCTGTCGCCGCAACAGTCGCAACAGGTTACCGAGTTTCAGGTCTTTGCCGGCGGTCACCTCCGCGAGCGGAAGCAGGTAGCAAAGATGCCCAGAAGAGCTGTAGGTCCGCTCTCATCACCAGGTTCATCCTTTACGATGCCCGCCGGGAAAGCCCACCCTTTTAAGGGTGGGATGAAAGGCGGGCATCCTGGTTTAGACTGTTAGATATGTTGTATAATAAAACCATGAACGGCAAACGATGGAAAAGATCGGGCACAACAGTACCACTTCATCTGGTACCCTAAGTAT
>DYEP01000148.1 GCA_020725675.1 Symbiobacterium sp.
CTATAGGTGGGTCTCACGACGGTCCGGCCGCCTTGCTCGCCTCCCTGGACAACTGTGCCCTTGCCGGACGCTACCGGCATTACGGCATTACGGTCCGGCACCATTGTCTCACGCTTTCTTCCGGCTGTCAAGGGGGAATGGTTGTTTCATCCAGGAACGGGGGCAAATCAGAGAGACTTATGCGCACTGGTCCGTCTGTGTAGCAGGTATTCCCGGTCCTGGTGCCGAATACATGCGTTGTGGGAACGGTCCTAAAGTCCCAGTTTGGTGAGGACGGACTGGAAGACCCGCCTCCCTGCTTCGATCATACTGGACAAAGCAAGGCAGTCCGGGCGCGTGTATCAGGTCGGGCTGAATCGTCGCTTCGCCCCTGTGTACAAGTACGCTAAAGAGCTCATAACTGCCGGCGACATAACACCGTATCTTGCCCACATCAAGATGAACCGCGGCGAACTCAAGAATCCGCCGTGGGTCTCTGACACGTCCATTACAGGAGGGTTCCTCTACGAATCCACGTTCCACCTCCTCGACATGTGCAGGTTCCTCATGGGTGAAGTGGATACATGCCACGACTACTGCAGGATTGCAGGCGCCATAGGCTGCCCGAATATCGTGGTTGTCCCGAGCCCGAGGCCGGCGGGGATTTCAGATGAGGATGTCGCACACGAGTCCGTGCGAGTGCTCGAGGAACTGTCCGAGATCGCCGACCGATACGGGGTCAGGCTTGCATTCGAGTTTCTAGGGTTCGACTGGTGTTCGGTCACAACCCTTCGCCAGTGTAACGAGATAGTGGAAGCCGCGGCCCGTGACAACGTTGGTATGGTGCTGGATACGTTCCATTTCTTTGCGGGATGGTCCGGGCTTGATTCGACAGATGGCATTGATCCTCAGAAACTCTTCATCTTCCATATTAATGACGCCGAGGACACGCCAAGAAAGCAGCTTCAGGATGCAAACAGGCTCTTCCCGGTAGTCGGAGTGATCCCACTCAAGGAGATCATCCGGCGGCTCAGGCACATCGGGTACGACGGAGTTGCCTCGGTAGAGCTTTTCCGCCCGGAGTACTGGGAGTGGGTTCCTCTGAAGCTCGCGCAGACTGCACGGGGAAAGACCCTAAAGGTAATTGGGACTACTTCTCGAACCACTTCCGGATCTCCGCCTCCGTCGGCATCCGTCCCTCGATCTTCTTCTCGCCGTCCACGAACACAGCCGGGGTCATCGATAGCTAGCTCGGACCTGAAGACTCATAACACCGACTCCGATCCAACACACGTCAACCAAGTGCAGGTGAGGGACTTCACACGAGCATGCGCTTGGGTGAGTCCGGCTTCTCAGAGGGGCGGCTAGCCTGATACACAACATATCCCGTAGACAGTATCTCTTTCAGGAACCCACCTCTATCGAGACTCTCCTCCACCAGTACAGGCTCGATTCTGACATCTACATCTCTTCTGAGCCGGAAAAGCCTCGTGTGAGCCTCCAGAAAGTCTCCATCAAGCTTATCCACTATCACGGCCACATCAATGTCGCTGTCGGGTCTTGCAGTCTCTTTGGCGCAAGAGCCATATAGGACCACCATCTTGGCCGGGAAATGCTCACTCACTAGCTCTGAGTATCTCCTGGCAATATCTATAGCTGTCCCTTTATCCATTGCAACAACTCCCTCGTCTTTCCAACCATAGCCTCACAGCGTTCAGGGCTCAAGGATCGAAGAAGTCTGTCCTTATGGGTTGGATATCGAGCTTCAATGTTGAGCGGCTCCAGCAGGTCCAGGAAGTCCTTTTGCTCCTCACTAAGCAGTTCGTACAATCCTGACCGCTTGGCAAGATAGGAGAGGTTATGGGTATACGGTGGGTCGTCACGGACTGTGGACACGTAGTAGGCTTTCAGGAGTTTCTCGACAGCCTGATGACACATGAATCCTACGTATAGAAGCCTTTTTGCAGCTAACATGGCTTCCGCCGTTTCCAGGTCATAGTCGGATATATCAGCCCAATATGCTACTCTTTCTTCATCACTCATCAGGCTCTCCTGCCTTGCCTACACCTTCAAGTAAACCGTTACCTTCATTCTAACCCAAATAGAGCGTAATTACCATCGTTGTTAGAGTCCTTCGGGTGAAGCGACCGGGTCTGAAATCCAAGGGTCACACGCGTGGCCACAAGTAAGGTCCTACAAGCCTCACTACGTTGGATATACAGGTCGAGATGAAGTCGCTCCGGCAAGCCCTACGAAAAGCCAGGAGGGCATCGACAGTCCTCGAAGCGGACGCCTTCAGCATCCCGGCGCCGATGCGCGACTCAGAGCAGGAGCGACCCTACTGCCCGCGGATGGTCCGGTTTTTATGGCTGATATAGGAGGAATTCGCACCCCGGAGTAGAATTGTATAGTCGCGATGTCAGACATCCTGATGTCCATTAATCGAGTTGCTCTAGCATGCCACGTCTCGACACGAAAACCACCCGAAACAGGAGGAAGCAAGAAAGCTCGTGAACGCTAATGACGAAATCCGTCTAAACTTCAAACCTCTTTACCTCCAGGTTAAAGACAGGATGCTAAACATGATTGAAAGCAAGGTCTACAAGTTCGGCGAAAAGCTTCCGGCCGAACCCGAGCTCGCAAAGTTGTTTGGCGTGAGCCGATCCACCATTAGGGAAGCCTTGCGGGCGCTGGCACAGGAAGGCGCGGTCATGATCCGCCATGGCCTGGGGACGTTCGTTGCCGGCGGGCACGCCTACGTGAAGAGCGATATCGAGGACCTCACCAGCATCACAAAAGCGATACAGCAACGCAACTGGACTCCGGGCACCACGAATGCTCGCATGTACGAGGAGACCGCCGATGAAGAACTCACGGAACGGCTCCAGATGGACAAGGCAGGGTCGGTGATCCACATAGAGCGGGTACGCACCGCAGATTCCATGCCGGTCTTCTATTCCGTTCATAAAGTCGTGAAAGAAAGGGCCGGGGATAGGGTCCTCAGTTGGAACATGGACGGCTCCTTTTTGGAATTCCTCGAGATGGAATGCGGCATACACATCCTCTACGCCGTTACAGCCATTCTGCCTGTCCCCAACCCTGAAGAAATCACGAGAAAGATGGGAATTGCGGAGGGCGTTCCCGTTCTCCTGCTTGACCAGATCCACTACGACATGAACAACCGGCCGGTGTTTCGATCATACGACTACTACCGCGCGGATGTCTTCAAGTTTCATATAGTCCGGCGTGTGAGGCGTTACTAGTTGATCCGGTCTGCAGGGGAGCCCGTGTGTTTTGCGGAGGCAAGAGCCGGTATGCTGGAATATCGTGTGAGTTCGAGGCGACCAGCCCGGCTTAGAGGCTAGGAGGTGGTACGTGAGGTCACTATCGATCCGGCGATCCGGTTGCGAGTTGTCGATGCGTCGCCAGAACATCAGCCAGAGCATCAGAAGGAGGGGTCAACTGTATGAAGAGACGGACGGCATGCGTCCTTTTGACCACAGCGCTTCTTATCGCAATCTCGGTCGGCGTTCTCGCTGCCCCGGCGAAGGTCCTCCACATGCTGACCGCGCTGGATACCAATGAAGCGAAGATATACATCGAGGCATTCGAGAAAGCTACAGGGGTCAAGGTCGAGTGGGTCAGGATGTCCGCGGGCGAATGCCTTGCCAGACTGAAGGCAGAGGCGAAGAATCCGCAGTTTAGCATATGGTTTGGCGGACCCAGCCCCGAATACATCGCGGCAACCCAAAGCGGCCTGCTGGAGCCCTTCACACCCCAGGGAGCGGAATTCCTCAAACTCCAACATCGGGACAAAGACTGGAGATGGGTTGGGTTCTACTTCGGTGCCATCGGTTTCGCCTGCAACACAGATTGGTTTGCGAAGAACAACGTGCCATACCCCACATCGTGGCAGGATCTACTCAAGCCGGAGTTCAAGGGCCAAATATCTTTCGCGTACCCGTACACGTCAGGCACAGCATACACCATCCTTGCGACAGTAGTTCAGTTGATGGGCGAGGATAAGGGCTTCGAATACATGAAGAAACTCGACGCAAACGTACACCATTACAACAAGTCGGGCTCGGCTTGCGTAACCCAGGCCGGGCTTGGCGAGATAGCCATCGGCCTGGCATTCTCTCACGACGTCCTTGCAAAAGGCACGTCCAAAGGGTATCCGGTGAAGTTGGTCTTCCCGTCGGAGGGCACCGGATATGAAATAGGCGCGATGGCTGTAGTCAAGGGCGGACCCGAGCCTGAGCTCGCCAGGCAGTTCATCACCTGGGCGCTCTCTACGGATTGCCAGGACCTGATGCAGGAGTGGTTCCGTATACCCCTCAACCCGAAAGCCAAGGTAGCTGCGGGAGCGGTCACGCCGGATCAGGTGAAGCTCATTGCTTATGATGACATCTGGGCAGGCGAGAACCAAGCGCGCCTGGTCGAGAAGTGGCGGTCCCTGCTGAACAAGTAAACGGCAGTTTCTGTCAGTGCCATATGGGCTAAGTGGAAGTTCAGGAGACCGTTGGTTTTCCCCGAAATTTAGTGATTTGCACATCCGGGGCAGCTATTTACCAGGACTTCGTCTCGCGATATTGCCATGAACTGGGGAACGCCAACGGTCTCGTTCAGAAATACCCTAAGGAGAATTCACGCGCTAGAAAAGTGCCGCGAACTCTTGACCCACTTAGACAGGCTGCGCAGCCCGAAAACGCGAAGGTTGGTGAACTGCATGACAGTGGCGGAGGCTAAGCTCAGACGCACATCTGCACGTGGCCCGGGGATGATCTTGCGTGAACCTCTAGTAGTAGCTGTAATCCTTGCCATTGCAGCTTCCCTCGCCGTGTTTGTCCTATACCCACTCTTCATGGTGCTCCGGACGAGCCTTGTGAGCGATGGGCACGTCGGGATCGCGGTGTTCAGAGAGCTGCTGTCTAAGAGCTACAACCGGAGGCCGCTCGTAAACAGCGTCAACCTGGGCGTCATCGTAGCAGTTCTGGGAACTATAGTGGGATTTGTCTTCGCGTACTCGACCACGAGAGTCGATATTCCGCTCAAGAGCTTCTTCAAGATAGTAGCAACTTTCCCTATGATATCCCCGCCCCTCATCATGTCGCTTGCCACCATCCTTCTCCTCGGGAACAACGGCGTCATCACAAAGCAGGTCCTGCGCGGGCTTGTCGATTTCAAGATATACGGGCTGCGAGGACTTGTGCTGGTTGAAACCCTGGCCTACTTCCCAACGGCATACCTCGTTTTGTCTGGAATCCTGCAGGCGATAGATCCTGCGCTTGAGGATGCGGCGTTCGACCTCGGCGCATCCTGGTGGCGGGTGTTCCGCACCATCACGCTTCCCTTAGCCATCCCGGGAATAGCAAGCGCGCTTCTGTTAATCTTCATTGAGTCGCTCGCAGATTTTGGCAACCCTATCATCCTGTCCGGAAACTACGAAGTCCTCGCGGTGCAGGCATACCTGAGGATAACAGGACTCTACGACCTTCCGGGCGGCGCCGCACTTGCAGTTATCTTGCTGGTCCCGTCGCTCGTAGCGTTCTTCCTGCAGAAGTACTGGGTTGGCCGCAGGTCCTACGTGACGGTCACGGGGAAACCGTCAGCCCGGACGTCCAAGCGTGACGAACCATGGCTCCGTTGGGGCGCGTTCGCCGCCTGCCTCGTTCTCACCGGAATCATCATGCTCTTTTACGGTACGGTCCTGGTTGGATCGTTCGTGACACTCTGGGGAGTCAACTATAAGTTCACGCTTGCCAACTACCGCCACGTTTTCGTGGTGGGATGGGAGTACATCAAAGACACTCTGTTTCTGTCCACTATGGCCACCCCGATAACCGGAATCCTCGGGATGATCATCGCATTCCTGGTCGTGAGGAAGAAGTTCTTCGGGCGACGTGCTCTCGAGCTTACATCCATGCTAACTTTCGCCGTACCCGGCACAGTGGTGGGCATCGGTTACATACTCGCATTTAACCAGCCACCTCTGTTGCTAACGGGAACGGCAGCAATAATCATCCTCCTCTTTGTCTTCAGGAACATGCCTACAGGCATCCAGGCCGGGATTGCGGCTCTCCAGCAGATAGATCCCTCGATTGAGGAAGCGTCTTGCGATCTCGGAGCTGATAGCAATACCACTTTCAGAAAGATCACCCTGCCGCTCATAGCTCCGGCGTTTTTCTCAGGGCTCGTCTTCAGTTTTGTCAGGTGCGTGACCGCCATCAGCGCTATCATCTTTGTCGTGTCCGGACGCTGGAATCTTATCACCGTTGCGGTTCTGGGGTCGGTCGAAAACAGCGACCTGGCCCAGGCGGCCGCTTTCTGCGTGGTCATCATTGCTATGGTGCTTGCAGCCATCGGGGTGATAAACCTGCTTGTATACCAACCGTGGAAGGTAAAGCTGGGTAAACAGCCGGGTAGAGCCCGCACTGTCATAGGGGGGCAAGAGTCATGGACCGCTACAGCGTCGAGCTAATTAACGTCACCAAGGTGTTCGAGCATGCCACCGGCAGGTCGGAACGGATCGTGGCTGTTGACAACGTCTCCATCCAGTTGCGACATGGCGAGTTACTGACGCTCCTGGGCCCGTCCGGGTGCGGCAAGACCACCACTTTACGTATGGTCGGAGGGTTCGAGGTTCCCTCTTCCGGCGACATCCTGCTTGATGGCAAAGTGATAAACAATGTCCCGCCGAACCACCGCGACACGGCCATGGTGTTTCAAAGCTACGCACTCTTTCCGCACATGACCGTGTTTGAAAACGTCGCCTATGGGCTACGTATGCGGAAGATGGCTCCCGGCGCCATAAGGGCTAAGGTGTGTCAGGTGCTGAGCCTGGTGGGTCTTGAAGGCATGGAGAACAGGCCTCCGGGAGCGCTTTCAGGCGGCCAGCAACAGCGGGTGGCTCTTGCAAGGGCGCTCGTGGTAGAACCGAAGGTCCTCCTTCTCGACGAGCCCCTTTCGAACCTCGACGCGAAGCTACGCACCCAGATGCGCGTAGAGATAAGAAAGATCCAGCAGGCGCTGAACATAGCCAGCATTTACGTCACCCACGACCAGGAAGAGGCCATGAGCCTGTCCGATAGAATCGCCGTGATGAACAGGGGCCGGATAGAACAGATCGGAACCCCTATGGAGGTATACGCGCGGCCGGCGACCAGGTTCGTCGGGGATTTCATGGGCAAGAAAACGTCGTTCATCGCAGGTGTGGTCGTCGGAATCGACGGCCAGGATATGATGGTGCGTGTCCTGGATACCGTCCTCCCGTTTCGGGGCGTGCCCGGCATGCGCCCCGGGACCGAGGTGGAACTGGTGGTGCGTCCGGAGACGGTAGACATCGTGTCGCCAGGAGAAGGAGCTTTCGACGGGCGCATAACCCATGCGTCATATCTGGGGTCTCAAGTGTCATACGAAGTGAGCTTAAGAGGCCTCACCATCAACGCCGAGGTCCCCAACCCTCAAGAAACGCAGGTTTTCAGCCGCGGCAGCGAGGTGGGCGTCAACCTCAAGACCCGAAGTATCCATGTACTTCCCATGAAGCAGGCGGGCTGAGCGGCCCATAAGTCTGCCCGTAAGTGAAACCCAGCTCGTCCTCACAATCCGCCTTCATCACGGGGGGCACCTTCGTTGTACGGCATGGTAACCGATAGAGCAGAGAATCCGTGTGGAAGAGTGAAATGACCGCACGACTGAAGTGAGGGGTCAAGCACGTGTCGGACTTCAAGCTGCTCATAACGGACATGGACGGGACACTTCTTGACTCTCGCCAGGAAGTCCCGGCGGAAAACCGGGATGCCATAGGACGTCTGATGGCCGCGGGCAGACTTTTCACGTTCGCGACCGGGCGCAACGAGCAAGCCACAACGCCCTACGCGAGGGCCCTCGGTATAAACGCGCCTCCAATCCTGTATAATGGGGCGAAAGTTGTGGATCTCCGGCGGCGCGAGACGCTCTTCGAGCGCTACCTGCCCGTCGAGGAGGCGTTGTCCGCGCTTGCGCTCGCCGCGACATTCGACGTCCACGTAAACTTGTACATTGACGGGAAGATTTATGTTGAGCGCATCGACCCGGTCGTTCGGGAGTACATGGCCAAGGACCGCGTCACCTGCATTGAGGCGGGCAACCTGGCAGCCTTCCTCCGCCGCGCTCAGGCGGGCGCAACGCCCACTAAGCTCCTCATCATCGGGGACGGAGCGACCTTGGAAGACTTACGTAAGTGCATCCACGCAAGGTCTCCGGCACTGTC
>DYEP01000149.1 GCA_020725675.1 Symbiobacterium sp.
ACCTTAACGCGGTGACTGAAGTATACCTGGTTGGAGCTGCAGGTACTCACACCTTCACCGTTCGGCTGATTGATGTAACGGGTGAGTACGGAGCAGATGGGGTCATAGCGACCGAGCAAGTAACGGTTGAAGTGGAGGCACGGACTCCGGACACAGACGAGTAGCTACAAGGCCGGGATCCTGCGGGTGGGGTATGTAGGTAGCAAGGAGATAATTATGCCACACGGCTGCCTGGCAATGACCTTTAAGGTACCGACAAAAAGGGGCCGGTACCGTATCTGGAGTGCTGCGAATCATAGAGACTGGAGAGGCTTACCGCAGGAGGTGCCCGGGGAGGAACGGAAGAGAGGCTGCACGGGTGGGGCAGAGCAGGTTGGTACCTGCTACTGCCCCGTTCTTTTGTAGAAACCCGCCCCTGAAAACCCACTCCCTTGTGGAGTGGGGTGAAGGGAGGGTCGATCGTCATGCCCGAACAGTTGTTCTCGTGATATGAATAAGCCATGGAAAGGAAGACCAACCATTGCGTATGTAATATCAACTACCGCATCGTGTTTGGTCCCAAGTACGTCATAAAGTGATACAGGGCAGAGTCGAGGAAGTGATTAAGAGTAGCATTAAGGAAACGTGCGATGCTTACGGGTATACCCTGATTCAGATGGAATTGATGTCTTTCAGCCCCGCCAACCGTTGCGCGCCTTAAAAGTATCTTTGTAGTATTTACCACATTCCCGGGCCAAAAGAAGAAATACTTTTGAGGCAGCGGTCTATAGAGCAAGGGCTGCCATATTGGCACTGCAGGAAGTGTCAGCGTCGAAACTATTCGCAAATACATTGAGGCCCAAGAATCTTTCCGGAAGGGGGTGGGAGAGGATGAGTAAGCTAAAGCGTAATACGGCAGCTAAAAAAGGTAAAAGGCAAAAGCAGGGAGGCGGTGTGTCGGTGGAGACATTTCCCCTGCGGCTAAAACCTTATGCAGAAGAACTGGCACGAAGCATTCAACGAGAATCCGCCAGGGTTTGGAACGCAGTCATGACCGTCCACCGTCTTTTCTGGTTTAGGTATGGCATCTGGATAAACGAAGCCATGGTGAAGAAATTCCTGAAAGGGAGGTTTGATGTTTACTCCCAGGATGCGCAGGCCGTCATTGAGACTTACTACGAATGCTGGGAGAGGACGAAAAAACTTCACGAAGAAGGCCAAAATGGGCGCTATCCCTGGAGTAAGAAGCGGTTCCTCACTTCCACGTGGAAGGTCACGGGTATTTTTGTAGAAGGTAATTGTCTCAGGCTGTCCAATGGCTGGGGGAACCCGCCAAGGCCAAAAGGATTGGAGATCAAGCAGGTTCAGCTCGTCTAGCATCGTAACGGTTATTGGCTCGGTAGTCAAGCCTGCCCTGAAGAAAGTGCAGGGGGACGCTGTGGCAGCCGCAGACCCGGGCGAGGTACATGCCTTAACCCTGACTGACGGCCGGGAAGCCCAGGTCATCAGCGGCAGGTATTTGCGCTCCCTGCACCGCCTGCGAAACAAGGCCATATCCCGGACTAAAAAAAGCTCCAACCGATGGAAGAAATTCCTGGCGGCAAAATACCGGTTTCTAAACTGGATCCACGTCCAGATATCCCACACCGGGCATACCATCACGAAAATGGCGGTTCACTGGTGCCTGGAGCACGGGGTGAAGAAGGTTCACTACGGTGATCCCTAGGGGGTAAGGGAGCAGGACTGCGGGATGGGCCAGTGGAGCTACGGCCGGCTGCACGACCTGTTGGCGTACAAGCTTAAGCGTCACGGCATCTCTCTGGAGAAGAGGCGGGTTTACGAATCATTCGCCAGAATGCCC
>DYEP01000150.1 GCA_020725675.1 Symbiobacterium sp.
CCAGCGCTCACAATGCCTCTTTCCATGCTCCTCACTCCCGAATCCACGTACAGTGCGGCCGCGAGCGCCTGAGCAGGGAATTGGTCCTGGGGGATGTGGGGCAAGAACTCCTTTGCGTCGATGAATACGGCATGACCGCCTATGGGCAACAGGATGGGCACAGACGCTTCGAGCAACTGGTTTCCAAGGTAGCGCACCTGCCAAATGCGGTGGGCGATGTAGTCGTCATCGATCATCTCGTAGATGCCGCGAGCTATGGCCTCGAGATCTCTGCCCGCCAGTCCTCCGTAAGTGGGCATCCCCTCAAACAGTACTACAAGCTCTTTAGCCTTCTGGTACAGGTCTTCATCGTTCATCGCAAGAAAGCCACCTATGTTTACCAGGCAGTCTTTCTTTGCGCTCATGGTGCAACCGTCTCCGTAGGACATCATTTCTCGGAGTATATCCCGAACGGGCTTTTCAGCGTAGCCTTCTTCTCTTTCCTTGATGAAAAATGCGTTCTCCACAGCCCGGGTAGCATCAAACATTATTCGGATCCCTTTGCTTGTGCAGTACTCCCGCACTTCTCTGAGATTGGCCATGGAAACTGGCTGCCCGCCCGCCATGTTTACCGTTACAGCTAGGGAGAGGTATGGAATCCGGTTTGCCCCCACTTTCGAAACCAGTGCGTCCAGCTTTTGAAGATCTACGTTACCCTTAAAAGGGTGGGTGGACTTACTATCGTGGGCTTCGTCAATGATGACGTCGACAAATGTGCCCCCCATTCGTTCCTGGTGGGCGCGGGTAGTGGTGAAATACATGTTTCCGGGGATGTAGTCGCCTGGCTTGATGGTAATGGATGAAAGCAGGTTCTCTGCGCCTCTGCCTTGGTGAGTGGGCACGACATAACGAAACCCGTACACCTCCCGGACCGCCTGTTCCATGTGAAACCAGCTCCGGCTGCCTGCGTATGCTTCATCGCCCCACATCAGGCCAGACCACTGCCAGTCACTCATAGCCGAGGTGCCGCTATCGGTCAAAAGGTCGATGTATACGTCTTCGGATCGGAGCAGGAAGGTGTTGTAACCGGCCTCCTCGATCGCCTTTTCGCGGTACTCGCGCGTGGTCATTTTGATGGGCTCGACCATCTTGATCTTGTACGGTTCTGCCTGGATCCGGTTCTTTACACGCATGAATCCGACCTGGCTTTAAACCTCAAAGCGCCAAGCAACTGTCTGTCGTTGCAAGGCCGGCCTCCCCCGACCAGGTATTGTCTCCTTTCTGTACAGGATTTACCCGCCTCATGCGGGCCTTGATAACAGGGAGGCCCCTTTTCCGGGATTTGGAAAACACCGCGTGAGCGGCCGGGGCGAAGGAATTCGCCCTTTAGTCGTGAAGCGGTCCTGCAAACAAAACGAGTTGGTCAAGACCTGAAACAGCCAAGAAACGGCAACTATTCATTCGACATTTCGTTAGCTTTTCCTGTTTCAGTCTCGGGACATTGCGGCGTGACATCCTCCCCTCACTAAAGTGAGAGGCATCCA
>DYEP01000151.1 GCA_020725675.1 Symbiobacterium sp.
ACGACCCTGGTCCGTGCCGGTCAGATGGAGATCCCTGAAACCGCGGTGGTTGAAGGTGCTGTAGTCGAAATGGACACTATGGCCATGGCTCTTGAGAAGATGTGGAACCACTACCGCATCACCTCTAGAAACGTCATCATGGGAGTGGCAAACCATGGAGTATTGATTCGGCTTGCCACCTTCCCAAAGCTCAAGGACAGCCAACTCGAACAGGTGGTACGGTTTCAGGCTGGCGAGTATTTTCCAATACCGGTATCCCAGCTGGTGATGGACTTTGCGGTGGTCGGGACTGTTGAGGAAGGCGCGGCGCAAAAAGTAGAAGTGTTACTGGTAGCTGTCCGGAGAGACCTGCTTGGAAAAGCATTGGCTGCCCTGGAACGAGCCCGCCTGACGCCTGTCGTTATCGACGCTTCTCCCCTGGCTGCCATGCGCACCCTCCCCAGGGAGAGACTCCTTGGAACGGTCGCCATCGTGGACATCGCCAACGGGCTCAGCAGCCTGCTGGTTGTTGTTGGCGGGGTGCCTCGGTTTGCCAGGTTCATACCTGTTCCGCTACAAACTCACGCTTCTACGTCAGTTGAAGTTGCTGCACAGCAACAGAAGAGCTGGCAGCCCGGGGAGTGGGAGACGGCGTTTATTAATGAGATCCAGTCGTCTTTAACCTATGCTGAGTCCCAGGGTAAAGGGTCCATAGACTCAATGTTCCTGAGCGGCCCGGGGGCGCGCATCGTGGGTCTGAAAGAGATGCTCCAAGAGAAGTTCGGAATCCCTGTGTACATCATCCGGCCCTGTGACACCATCGCCCCGAAGACGCATACAGGTGCTGACATTGAGACGCTGGGGCCCGACTTCACTGTGAGCGTAGGCCTGGCCTTGCGGGGATTGGAGGAGTGAGCGCTTGATTCGAGTCAACTTGATACCTCCTGAGATACTGTTTGAGCGAAGGCGGGAGCGGAGACGGGCGCGTGTGATCGTCGCGTGCACTGTGCTCATGGCCTTTGCCCTCGCAGGTTACGGATGGCTTGCCGCGGCGACCTGGCAACAGCGGGAGGAGCTGATATCGCTCCAGCACCAGCGCGAAGTTCTTAAAGCAGAGGTGGCGCGGTTCTCCCCATATAACCAACTTCAGGCTGAGGTGTCTGCCAGGGCAGGTCACTTGAAAAACGCCATGGGCACTCAACCTGCCTGGCAGCACGTGATGAAGTCCTTGGGCGCGGCGATCCCGTCCAATGTGTGGCTGACAGACTTCACTGCCTCGTATTTACCATCGGACTCTAAGAATGCGAAGGCAGCGGGTCAGGTGCTGATCAGGGGCTGGACCTACGACCACCCATCGGTGGCCCGGTGGCTTTCAAGCCTTTATGAGGTATCTCTGCTCACGGACGTTCGATGCGTATTCTCGTCAGTAGAGTACTACCAGGGAGAAGACCTTATCCAGTTCGAGATAAGAGCAACGCTGCTCCCGGGAGAGCAATATGACCCATTCGTAAGAAGGGCGGAGTGATATGGCCAAGAAACGGAACAGCAAAGACATATTAGTGTTCGCCCTGGTCGGGGTCGTATTGCTCTCGGTGGTGCTGCTTTTGTTCAGACAGGTACGGGTTTTGTCGGACGTAAAGGCGCGCGTTGCCGAGGAGCAAGTTTTACTTGCTCAAACGCGTGCCATACTTCAGAAAATGCAAGAGGCGGAGAAGCAGGCAGAACAGCTCGAAAACCAGCACATGCTTCTTGACCGCTTATTACCTGGTGAGCCAAGAGAGGATGAGCTCATCCTTCAGCTTCAATTATGGGCGGATCTTGCGGACATGCAGCTTTTGCAGATCAGGTTCGGGGATCGGGTGAAGAAGGAAGGCTACATTGAGATGCCCGTTCAGGTTACCATGGAAGGGAAATATCACCAAATGCTTGTCTGGTTAGGGCACGCAGAGAGCTCTGAGCGAGCTGTGCGAATAGATGAGATTAAAGTCGGTGCAGCGAGGGCGGGCCCTCCGAAGATGCTTTACACTGTGAAAGGGAGCGCTTTTCATATAGGCGACTGAGCCGCGATGCAGGGGAGGGGATGCTTTGCTTTCCTGGAGTAATTTCAGGCGGGACAAGGCAGCACGCGTCATGATAACCACAGCCTTGGTGTGTTCACTGTTCCTGGCGGCTTGTGCCAAACGTGCGGCAAATACTGTGGATAACGGCGCATCCACCCGGAAGCAGGGTGAGGCGGTGTCTGCAGCGGAAAACGTTCTGGATCCACAGGCAACAACAGTCACACCAAAGAGAGACCCTTTTGAGCCGGTAGTTGTTTTGGCACCGGCACGCAGTGTGACTGGTAGAAGCCAGATAAAGGGGGCTCCTCGGCGGGATCCTTTCCACCCTGCTGACGGGGATGCATTGGCTTTCGAGGAAGAGAGTCCCGACAGCGGCTTGGTGCCTGTCCAGACCGGAGAAGAACCTCCCACCGGCAAAGTGCACGTGCAGATCCTGACACTGGACCTGTGCTGGCTGGATGTTTTCGTTGACGAAGTCCAGGTGCTCAGGACAAACGTCCAGCCGGATAAGACGCTGGAGTGGACCGG
>DYEP01000152.1 GCA_020725675.1 Symbiobacterium sp.
AAAATAAATCCTTCGTATTTATAAAAGAGCCCGCCCAGAGTTCAGGCGGGCACTATATGGAGGGAGATATGCTACTAACGGAACTCTACGCGCAACCCTTCAAGCAACACTCTATTTCCGTCAACCCGTACTCCACCGTATACGCGTACTGCAGCGTTAATTCTCCTCGGCACGGTAAGACCTGCGGGTGCCAGATCGACCAGGATTCCTTCACTACCGTCGGCTGACACCATATAAAACCAGCAACCGCTGCCACAGGTCACAGAGATCTTGCCGTCAACAACCAGGGTCTGACCTGCATACGCTGTAGGGTTGGCCAGGATCTCACCGATCCGTACGGCCCGGGCTCCCGGCGGCGCTTCCGCACCAAACGCTTCTTTCGGAGAGGAAAGCCCCCGGAAAAGCAGGTAACCCGTGAACACCAAAAACAAGAGTACAAACACAATTACTCTCTTCCCCATGGTTTACACCTCACTTATCTTTCCGTCACGAATTGTAATAGTGCGCGTCGCCTGTCTGGCGAGCTCCATATTGTGAGTGACCATGATCAGGGTGATACCGCGTTCGTTCAGCTGTCTAAACAGTGCCATCACCATGTCTGCATTGGCTGAATCCAGATTTCCAGTGGGCTCATCAGCCAAAAGCAACCTCGGGTTGTTCACTAGCGCCCGTGCTATAGCCACTCTCTGCATCTCACCCCCGCTCAGCTCCCTGGGTAAATGTCTCTTCCTGTGACCGATACCAACCATATCCAACACTTCTTCCACCCGGGACCGATCGCGCGCTCTGCCGAACATAAGCGGAAGCTCCACATTTTCTCTCACAGTGAGCGTGGGCAGCAGGAAGAACTGCTGGAATACAAAGCCGATGCCCCGCCTCCTGATGTGCCCGAGCGCCCTCTCGGTGAGCCCGGCCGTCTGCTTTCCATCGAAGATGTAGCTGCCGGAAGACGGGGTGTCAAGGCATCCGATCAGGTTCAGTAGTGTTGTCTTCCCGGAACCAGAAGGGCCAATTACTGCAAGAAACTCACCCTCGTCCACGCGCAGATCTACCTCGTGCAAGGCGCGCACAACTTCACTGCCCCGCCTGTAGTATTTGCTCATTTTCTCACACAGAATCAGAGGCTTCATGTCACTCGCTCCTTATCGCTTCCATAGGACTTAATACGGAAGCCCGATATGCCGGAAACGCTCCGGCCACAATCCCGAGGAGTATCGATAGGGCAACGCTCGCGGCTGCAATACGCCAGTCCAAGCCAATTAGGCTTCCGGCCGGCACAAAGGGGAGGCGCGTCCGAGCAGCTCCCTCAAGCAACCTGCCGCCAACAATTGCCCCCGTGACTCCGAGCGCCCCACCAGCCAGGGAAAGCATTATGCTCTCAATCCAGACGATGGCGAAGACGTCTGCAGCCGAGCCCCCTATGGCTTTCATCATTCCTATCTCCTTTGTGCGCTCAAACACGGACATCAACACGGTGTTCAGTACCCCAATTGCGCTTATGAATACAGCGACGACGACGATAGTAGTGACCATAGCCTGCGCCTGTGTCATCAACGTCTCCACTGTTCCAAGCACTTGCGTCATGGTGACGGCCTGGACGTCAGGCAGTGATTCCACCTGCCGTACCACATCCTGGAGCCTCGCTAAATCTTCCACCTGTATGGCGATGGAAGTGAGCTTACCTTCTGCGTCAAAGATCTGCTGTGCAGTGACAAGAGGCATGTACACAAATTGATCATCCTGGGAGCCGGTTCGCTCAAGCAGGCCGACAACTCGGAACTCCCTGTCTATACCAGGGATGGTCACTACCTCCCCCAGCGCGACGTTGAGCGCCTCTGCCATGTCCTCAGGTAATATCACGCTGTCTCCTGTAAGCCGCCTTTCGCCCCGCACCACCCACCAGGGCTTTATGTCAAATACCTCCTCGTCCACACCGTATATTACTGTCACCTTGCCGTGGCCAAGCGGCTTTTGGTTCATAAACATGCCTACCGCCCTGGCAACGCCAGGCATCTGCCTGATGCGCACAAGATCGTCCTGTGTCAGGTAATCTGTGATAGTGCCGCCGTGAAGAATCATCGCAGTAGCTTCATACGGGCACCCTTTAGCGATGGCTAGCATGTGGGCCCCCATGTTGCCCAGTTCCCTTCGCAGGCCTGCCTGGTAACCCTTATTGAAGGTCCAGAAACTGTACAGCATAAAGATACCGACTGCGATTGCCATCACCGTGAGAAGTGAGCGAATTCTGTGTCTCTGCAGGTTTCGAAACGCCAAGGAAAAGAAGTCCATCCCTGTAGGTTCCCCTCCATATGCTACAATCCGTAGTAGTTTCGAGCAAACCTAAACTAGCATAGCACTGACAATAATAGAAGCATGAGCGCAAATGCAGGCAATACCAGGGACATCCAGCTGGAGCGATGTCGAGCGCCGTCACTGAGTAAGTATTTCACCCGCACCACTGGCCCTGCTGGCCTCACCAGGTGACTCTCCGCAAGGTACAGGCGGGCGCAGTGCCTGAGCCCTTCCGTCCTCCTGGTGACCCTGACGATGGCTGAGGCAAGCGCATCTTGAAGTCCAGTTCGCGATGCAGCCAGGGCATCGGCCGCTTCCTCCCGTGCCTGGCTGAAGGCTGCATACGCCAGGTGCGCAAAGGGAGAAAAGAACGCAAGTTCCCTGAATAACCACACCAGGTTCAGTGCATTATCGCCCCCGGCTATGTGCGCCGCCTCATGGGCGAGCACCGCCTGTAGCTCCTGGTCATCGAGGATCTCCAGGAGTCCTCGCGACAGGTATATCACAGGTTTCCTGAACCCCTTCACATACGCCAGCGGGTAGATGGTGTCAAGTAGGAACACTCCCGGCTCCCGGCACAAACGGAGGCGTTCAAGCAACTTCTGGACACGCGCGTGCGCCTGTGGGTCCGCCCATGCAACTAATCTGTGCGCATGCGGTCTTAACCTCCGCCACTGAACGAGAATGTACCCGGAGAGAAGAAGCGCGGTGACTGCGCCCAGGGGTAACCAGTATCGAGCGGCCAGTACGCAAATGAGCGGCCCTGTACCGGTTCCGTACACCCGGCACGAGTTCGCCACGTGCACAAGGTATCTGATGTATCCGATGAAAGGAAGAGAAAGGGCTCCTGCGTACAGCCACACCCGAGTTCTGGGGCCAGGGGCAAAAAGCTTCTCTGAACATGCAGCCACCCCGAACGAAAGCGCGCCTGCCAGCAACAGATAGATGAGATATGGTGCAAGAAAAGCCTCAAGCAGGGTCAAGGTTGCTGCCTCCGTTTTTTCCTGATGATGTCCTCAAGTTCAGATAGGGTCTTTTCGTCAGCTTCACTCAACCGGTCTACGAAATGCGACAGCACTTTATCCCTGTGGGTCAAAAGTAGCGAATCCATCACTTCTCCAACTACTTTCTCCAGGTACTGTTCCCTTCCCATCGCAGGCAGGTAGATATATGCTTTGCCTTTTGGCCGCCTGACCAGCAAACCCTTTTCGGCAAGGCGCGACATCACCGTCATTACCGTGGTGTAAGCGAGTTCCTTCTCAAGGCGCAGCCGTTCATAAACGTCCCTCACTGAACACTCGCCCATCTGCCACACATGCTCCATGATACAAGCCTCGAGGTCACCAAGAACCCGGCGCAGCCCTTCTTTTTGCGGCTTAAAGTCAGGAATCATAAGCTTTTTCAAAGCTCAAATACCCGCCTTTCTAAGGTGCAACCGCACAATTACTATACCGCATAGTAATTCCATCATACCCTATCACCAACCCGTTCGTCAACCGTTGAGCATATTGTCAAGATCTATAGCATGCTTTGTGACCCGTCAAAATACCAGTCACAGAGGCGCGCGCAACAAAGAGCCGGGCGTCCAGACCCGGCTCGTGCACGCTATATGTTTATCCTGCAAGATTCCCGGCAGCCTTCACTCTTATCCGTGTAGCATTGCCAGGAAGGTAAGCCAGGGGCACGTCGTCCACTTCGACGATCTCGATGCTCGAGGGGTCAGCGCCCGCCTTTATCGCTTCCTTCACGGCCATGTCTTTGGCCTGCTTGAGCGCTTCCTCACGGCCCAAGTTCTCCAGTGAAAACACCCTTTCTATCTCACCGCTCACCTGAGCGATGGCCGCGCCGATGGCATTGGCCACCTCGAAGTGCGGCGGCCGCACCACTTCGCTGGCCCCGGAGAGCTTGTCGGGAACTAAAATGCTCCCGCCGCCCACAACAATCACAGGGCAGGGTTCGGGGCTAGTCTTCATGCGATCGATCACGTCCTCCATCGTCTTTACCATCTGCCGGTGTGCTTCTTCGGCAAACCCGGACGTGACGCTGCTTAGCCTTGTTCCGTCACCGATGGCAGCAATACCCAATTTCACCGCTACGTCGGTTGCAGTAAGCGTGCTCCCGCCGAACACAAGTGCCTCGCGGGTCAACCTGTAACCCACACTGTCAGGACCTATCCTGATACGGCCACCATCTGTTCTGACAATGGTTCCACCGCCCAGGCCGATGGATATAAGGTCGGGCATGCGGAAGTTTGTTCGTATGCCGCCGATCTCTACGGCTACCGATGACTCCCTTGGGAACCGGTTGGCGAGCACCCCTACGTCTGTGGTGGTGCCGCCCACGTCGACAACAAGCGCATCCCGGTAACCCGAAAGGAACGCTGCGCCCCTTATGCTGTTAGTGGGTCCGCACGCCACAGTGAGAATTGGGTAGCGCACTGCGTAATCCACGCTCATTAGCGTGCCGTCGTTCTGGCCAAAATACATACGCGCAGAAATGCCGCGGTCCTTGAGCGCTTTGTCAAAAGCTTGAGCAATGGACCGGGCCACGTACACCACCGCGGCATTCAGCACGGTGGCGTTCTCGCGCTCCAGTAAACCGATGCTGCCGATCTCGTGTGAGAGCGAAACCGGGATATCCCCAAGCTCGGAGCGGATGATCTCCGCCGCCAGCTTTTCGTCTTCAGTGTTGACAGGGGAGAACACGGACGTTACCGCTACTGCTTCAGCTCTCCCCTTCACCTGCGCACAGATGCGCCTTAGCTCTTTTTCATCCAGCGGAGCGATGCGCCTACCGTCGAATTCATGCCCGCCGCCAACCACGAACAGCATATCACCAATGGCCGCTTTTAGGTCCTCAGGCCACCCGGTCAGCGGTTTGATAGCCAAAGTGGCGGGGGCGCCGAGCCTGAT
>DYEP01000153.1 GCA_020725675.1 Symbiobacterium sp.
CGCATGGCGAATACGTACTGCCTTAGGTCCGTACCTTTCGGCGCGTGACGCTCTGCGATGGACCAGAGGGTGTCCCCTCGGGCTACCACCACTGTACGTGTCTCCGATGCCGCACCTTTGCTCTCTGCGGAGGAACTGAGCATCAGAAGCACCCCAGTAGCGAAAGCAACCAGGAGACATGTTGCAAGTACAACAGGTGCAAAGTGTCTGCCAGTGGACCGCCTTAGGCCCTTTCTAATCCGTCCGGACATGGTTCTCTCTCCTTCCGCCTGCGCTCTTGATGATAGTATAGCGAACATATGTACGTATGTCAAGAATAAGTCGAACATAAGTTTGCCTTACGGGGAAAGCTGTGGTAAAATCATCTAAGAGAAGAGGCTCTTAAGGAGGCGGAAACATATTGAACGACAGGCTCACAAGACGGCAGAGAGAAATACTCGATGCAATCGAGCGGTTCACCCGTGAGCATGGTTATTCGCCCTCTGTCAGGGATATTGGAGCGGCCGTTGGTCTTACTTCTTCGGCCACAGTCCATAATCACTTGAAGCGACTAAGAATGAAGGGATTTATTGATTGGGACTTCGCCAAGCCCAGGACCGTGGGACTTACCGCCCGAAAGGGCACCGGAAATGTATCCGGACCATCGGCAGTCTACCTCCCTGTGCTGGGGCGTGTTACTGCTGGCCAGCCAATACTGGCTGCTGAGAACTTTGAAGAGATGCTGCCTGTACCCTGGGATATGATCCGGGGGGATGAAGGTTTCATCCTGAAGGTCAGGGGTGACAGCATGGTCGAGGCTGGCATCTTCGACGGGGATCACGTAGTCGTGCGAAAGCAGGAAACGGCTGAGAACGGAGACATAGTTGTGGCGCTACTCGAAGACGAGGTAACGGTCAAACGATTCTTCAAAGAGAAGAATAACGTGAGGCTGCAGCCTGAGAACCCAGATTATGATCCGATTATTGCACGAGATGTCCAGATCCTTGGAAAGGTAACTGCTGTGTTCAGAAGACTACCATAGCAGCGGAAGATTCATTGCTCAATCTGCAAGAGTTCCTTTTGCGTCTTCCAAGAGGAAGGTCGTTTTCCAAGTGCCCGGTATATCTCGGCACATGCCTCGAGCACCTGCTCGCGAACCAACCCGCCTTGCACGTACATCGCGTATGGCGGTCTGATAGGAGCATCTGCTGATAGCTCGATCGAAGCACCTTGTACGAAGGTCCCTGCGGCCATGATGACCGGGTCCTCATACCCGGGCATATCCCATGGTTCAGGCGTGACAGCAGAGTCCACAGGCGAGGCACGCTGGATACACTTACACGCGGTAATAAGTAGTTCGCGGTCGCCAAACACGACGCTTTGAATAATATCACTTCTGGGTTCGTTCCAGGCAGGTCGGGTCTCCCAGCCCAGCTCTGCCATGAATCTTGCAAAGAATACCATGCCCATTAAGGATTCTGCTACTACGTGCGGGGCAAGGAAAAATCCCTGATATAAAAGCCTGTTGAAGCCGAGGCTCGGGCCCACTTCACCGGACAGCCCGGGAGCCGTAGCCACTTCTGCCACCTTTCTTACAAGGTCCTCACGTCCTGCGATGTACCCACCAGAAGGAGCCAGACCTCCGCCCGGGTTCTTTATCAGCGAACCAGCGACCACATCCGCGCCCACGTGCGTAGGCTCGACTTCTTGAACAAACTCGCCGTAGCAGTTATCGACCAGGCATACTACCTTCTGGTTGAGTTCTTTTGCTCTCTTGCAAATCTCGCCTATCTTTTCAACGCCAAGTGACCTTCCTGGCCTGTAACCTCCGGATCTCTGTATGAATACTACCGCAGTGTCGCGGAATACTGGAAGCTCATCAAGTCCGGATTCCCACACATCGTAACATCTGTACCTGACACCCCAGCGTTTCAGGTATTCCACTGTAGGGAGTAACGTATCGTAGGGCTGCCCCGTGACGGATAACAGTTCCTTACCCGGGGAACATAAAGCGATCAATGCCTGGGAGATCGCCTGAGTTCCGGAAACCATTTGAATTCGCACCAGAGCGCTTTCGGTCCCGAAGTAATTGGCGTAAACCTTCTCAAGAGTCTCCCGGCCCCGGTCACCGTAGCCGTAACCAGTGGAACATGAAAAGTCTGATTCACGTACGCCTGCAGACCGGAATGCACTAAGCATCGCGAGCTGATTTCTCAGTCTGGTTCTTTCTATACGCTCGTACGCTGGTTTGATCTCCTGCATGATATGTTCAACGTACGATGAAAAGCCTTCTGGCCAATGTCTACCTCTGTTCATTCGTCCCCTCCAGATCCCGAGTGACCCTCTGCCTGAGCCAATCATCGACTAGGGCCTGTACACGAATCCCCTGCTCCTCCCATTCCTCGGAAATCACCCGCCCCTTCTCCCTAAGCTCAGCGATGAGCCCTGCCTTGTGATGTGGAATCAACACTGAAAAGCATCTCCAGTGTGCTGTCAGGCACTCCTCCAACGCCAAAAGGAGTCTATCAAGGTTTATTCCATGTTTTGCCGAAATGTATACCACTTTGTCTTCGCGTATGTCCGGAATCTCGTCACTTATATCGATCTTGTTCACCGCGTATACCGTAGGCTTATGCTCAGATCCCAGCGATCTGAGAACCTCCTTGACCGATTCCACCTGTTTGTCCCAGGCGTAATGGCTGGCATCGACGACGTGCACTAGGCAATCCGCTTCCTTTATCCCATCTAAAGTGGCGCGGAATGCGGCCACAAGGTGATGAGGCAGCCTGCTGACAAATCCCACCGTATCGGTGATGGTACACTCCATACCACTGGGGAGTCCAAGCTTCCTGGTGAAAGGATCCAGTGTTGCAAACAGCTTGTCCTCGGCGATCACACACGCCCCTGTAAGCGCATTAAGGAGCGTGGATTTGCCAGCATTGGTGTAACCCACAAGTGCGACTTCTGGAACCTGCTTTTGTCTCCGGGACGTTCGCCGCGTAGTCCTGTGGCGGGCGATTTGGGTAAGTTCACGCTTTAAGTGAGATATCCTATCCCGGATACGCCTCCTGTCAACCTCCAGCTTGGTCTCTCCCGGACCCCTTGTTCCAATGCCTCCTCCTAATCGTGACAGCCGTGATGTGGAACCCACGAGCCGGGTCAGCGTGTATGTGAGTTGGGCCAGTTCCACCTGGATCTTACCTTCGCGGCTTTGCGCCCTTTGAGAGAAGATGTCGAGAATGAGCTGGGTTCGGTCGATCACTTTCACACCGATGACATCCTCAAGGTTCGTCGCTTGTGCGGGCGACAGCTCATTATCAAAAATAACCAGTTCCGCATCAGATTCTGCTACCAGACGCGCTAATTCTTCCGCCTTCCCCGTTCCTATATAGTAGGTTGGATCGGGAGAACTTCGTGTCTGTGAAACAGTGGCGACTACCCGAGCGCCTGCACTCCGGGCCAATGACTCGATTTCACCGGGGGGGCCCGGTGGCCTGTTATCCAGATTCACCAGTACTACTACGGCTCTCTCCCCCGCATCGTTGGCTGGCAAATCAGCGATCACCGCCACCTCCTTCATCTGAGTCGTGCGTCAGTTGTCAACCTATTTCGGGAGAGGATTTCTACACACAGGGCATTTGTCCTCTTTAAGCATTCTTATCCAATCGTCCAGCCGGCCGAGAGACATACCCTGGCTCAAGCCCTTCCTCTCCCCTATCACCCTCCCTACAGTATATCCCAAGAACAGACCACAAACAAAGATGAGAACCGGAATGACCTGATTCGTCGTAGTCACCCCCTTTGCAATTTGCTCTTACACAAGATTCCAAAGACCAGATCAACAACGCCGCTCCCCCCACCGACAGAGTCAGGGCAGGATTTAAAAGAGTTCCAAGGAGGAAGCAGATGCAGGCTGCCGCGGCGCTCTGTATCACATCAAGGCCTGAATGAATGAAAGACACGGAGTCTGCAGCGTTGTCAGCAAACTGAACACCGACCACAACGAGCAGTGAAGTTGCTGCAAGGTCAAGGCCGTTGACCAACATGGAAACCGCGATGACGGCTGCCGCCTCTTCTGCCATTCTGAGCGATGAGTGCTGCCAGATGCCAGTAGGCGCAGGTCCCACCATCCCGGTGACGTAAGCGGCCCAGAACAGGGCGAGTGCTACTTTGAGGTGGGCTGCGCACGCCAGCGAGAGAGTTAACACACCATATATCCAAAATTCCTGGCCGAGAAGTATCGATGATAAATTTCGTTCCAGATCCTCTTCCCTGTCAAGATAATCATCCAGTATCTTCACTGAGACGGATGTCAGCAGAACCGCCAAAAGCATCCTAGATGAAACGTAGTAAATGTGCTTTCACCTCCCGAAAACCTCGCTTTTTCAGCGCGGATATAGGAAGTACGGTCGAAGATGGGAATGTGGCCTTGATCTTGGCCAGACCCTCGCTCGCTCTGGGGAGGTCCATTTTGTTCGCCAAGACCAGGTAAGGGCACTTGCAGGAGGCATACCGCGCGAGTTCAAGGTCGACGAACGCGGGGACGTCCAGATCAACGGCAGCACGAGGCGCGTCAATAATGTGGACAACGATGTCTGCAGAGCGGATCTGCTTGAGCGTATGTGCCATCCCCAGCCGGACAGGCTCAGGATGGTCGAGCGAGTCGGAAAGTCCTACAGTGTCTACCATCTGAATAGATATCTTGATCTTACCCTTTTTTAGGGGGACCGTTGCGTGCTGCAGCGAAAGTGTGCGATGCGGAAACGGATCGACCAGGTCCTTTCTTGCGTCTTCGAAGCACAGACTGAGTGTCTTCATTTCTCCCAGTGAGTCTGTAACCAGCAACTCCAAAGAGCTCAGGCCGCAGTACTCGGCGAGATTTATCATAAAGAGGGTTTTACCGGAATTAGGCTGACCCAGGATGAAGCAGCGCTTCACTCTTCCCCATCCCCCTCCAGGTCTTCCTCAGTGATCATCATGAGATCCTCTTTGCTCAGATTGTGAGCGGCCAAGAGTCTGACCGCCTGGTGTCTGATTGTCTTCTCAATGATGTTCCGTACCAGCCTTGCATTCCCGGTTTCAGCCTCGTGCGTCTTGCGTTTGTCGGCAAGGATTTTCTTGAGCTTTTCTCTTGCGCCTGTTGTGAGTCTATACTCTCTCTGAGACAACATCAGCTCAGCAATACGCATGAGTTCTTCGAGGGAATAGTCCGGAAAATCGATGTGTATCGGGAACCTTGATCTGAGCCCTGGGTTAGTTAAGAGGAACTTGGTCATCTCTTCCTGGTAGCCTGCCAGTACAAGCACTAGCTCGTCTTTGTGGTCCTCCATCGCCTTGACCAGTGTGTCGATGGCTTCCTTGCCGAAGTCCTTTTCTCCGCCCCGCGCAAGGGAGTAGGCCTCATCAATAAAGAGTATGCCGCCGAGAGCCTTCTTTATCTGTTCTCTTGTTTTTTGTGCGGTATGGCCTATGTATTCGCCCACCAGGTCTGCCCTTTCCACTTCTACGAGATGACCCTTGGACAGGATGCCCATTTGCATGAAGATTTTCCCCATGACCCGCGCGACGGTGGTCTTTCCGGTACCGGGGTTTCCCTTGAAGATCATGTGAAGCACAAGAGGATCTGCTGCCAGTCCCTTTTCAAGCCGCCTCCGTCGAATTTCTGCGAATGCACGAATTTCCAACACCAACCTCTTGACCTCGTCAAGCCCGATCAGGTCCTCCAGTTCGTGTAAGGCATCTGGAGCGTTTTGGGCATGACTCTTATTATTTGAAGGGCAGGAAGTGAAGAATTTGCTTTCTCTCATTAACGACAGGGCCTGACCGGCACCTATTGTTCCATTCTCGACATCGCTCAGTATTTGATCAAGCGTTCTGACCTGACGCTCCTTCACGCCTTCTGCCCTCCCCGCAAGGTTATGCCTTACTTAGTATACGTAGAACGCTGGGCATTGGGTTTCCATTGTTTGAATCGGTAGACGACTGTTGTGCCCGGCGGTCGGCGGAGGGCTGCACATGCCGGCGTACAATCGCCCAAGGGGGTTCCGTTTCCATGATATGATATGGCCTACCGGGCCCCTTAGCTTTGCCGCTCGTATGCTAGGTTCATAGTTGTATCCACTTTGCGGTTGCAGGTACCTTGCCAAGAAGGAATTGTTACCACTCCCATAGAATAACATGACTAGACAATAAGACAATATATCAATCGCCAGGTGCGGTGGGAGGCTTTGTGCAAAGGTGGAATGCAGACATGATACTAATCGGTGAAAAACTCAATAGTGCAATTCCGGCCGTTCGGCAAATGATTAAGGAAAGGGATGCAAGAGCAATTCAGGGGCTTGCCCTGAGCCAGGTTGCTTCAGGGGTTGATTATCTCGATGTGAGTGCTGCCCACGGTGACGAAATGTCAGACATGGAATGGCTTGTGCGCACGATTCAAGAGGTGACCGACAAGCCCCTCTGTATTGACAGCACTTCGCGAGCGGTGTTCAGCAAGGCCATGAGCCTAATTGAAGGCGACAGGACCAGGGTAATGGTCAACTCCATATCCATGGAACAAAACCGCCTGGCTGAGGTACTGCCCATTGTCTTAGAACATGGCTGCTTTGTCATCGGACTGACTGTGGACGACAGCGGCATTCCCAAGACTGCTGACGAACGAATCCGCATAGCCGAGCGCATGGTAGAGCTTCTATTGAGGTATGGTTATGATCTAAACCGGCTTTACATCGACCCACTAGTGCTTCCACTGGCAGTAAACCATACCAACGCCAGGACGTTCTTTCGATCAATCTGCGAGATTAGGCATCGACTTAAGGTAAGGATCGTATCAGGCTTAAGCAACATCTCGTATGACATGCCTAAGAGAAGGCTGATCAACCGGTACTTTCTCGTGATGAGCATGGCTTTGGGTATGGATGCCGCGATCCTTGACCCTCTTGACCCCCAAATGCTCACGGCCATCAAGACAGCAGACTTGCTCCTCGGTAACGACCCTTTTGGAAGGCACTTCATTAAGGCTCTGAGAAGCGGCAAGCTGAGCGATTAAATGACTGCGGAGGTGAGCGGGACAACGCTAGGCACATTCCGAGTGACCCAGAGGCTTCAAGACCAACCGGACATGAGGAGGGAACCTATCAATGAGTGACAAGCAAAAACTATTTCAGGAGAGGCTGGCTCGATACCTTACAGCTCTGGACTGTGGCAAACCGGACAAGGTACCGATCTCTTTTTCTGTCGGTGAATGGGCTGTTAAATACACAAACAGTACATTGCAAGAAGTATACTACGATATCGAAAAGGGCAACAGCATCACTTCACAAGTGCTTGATGAGACCTTATCTGCGTTGGATTTTGACGTATTTGGCGGCGGGATCAGCTTATGGTGGCCACCGATGTTTGATGTAATGGGTTCCAAGTTGTATAAATTCCCCGGCATCAGTCTTGAGGAAAACTCCACTTTCCAGTATGTCGAAGAGGAATACATGAAAGCTGATGATTATGATGAGTTCACCGCTAATCCTACTGGATGGTTGTTGACGAAGTATTTGCCCCGTATCAGTGAAGAGTTTAGCGAGCCCGGTTCATATCGCAGTTGTGTTGCGTTGATTAAGAGTGCAGCTGCTTTTGCTATGGCAAACAATTCTGCGGCCAAGGGCTGGGAAAGCTGGCTTGGACAGCACGGCCTTGTACCCGCCGGCACAGGGTTTTCAAAGGCCCCCTTTGATACCCTCGGCGATGCCCTGCGTGGCATGAAGGGGATACTGCTCGACATTCGCCGTCGACCGGAGAAGGTATTAGCAGCTTGTGAAGCCATCATTCCCCACAACATCGCTTACGGAATGATCACAGCCCAAGGCGATACTACCTTTCCCTGCTTCATGCCTCTGCACCGAGGCGCATACCCATTCTTGAGCCTTGAACAGTGGATGAAGTTTTACTGGCCATCCCTGAAAGCCGTAATTGAAGGCTTGTGGGCTCAAGGAAAGAGGACTTTCTTCTTCGCAGAGGGAGACTGGACGCCATATATTGAGAGAATAGCCGAATTACCCGATAAGAGCATTCTCTTTATCATTGACAAGACAGATCCCGTAAAAGCAAAGAAGGTGTTTGGCGGAAGGTTCTGCTTGTACGGAGGTGTTCCCACAACGCTCCTTACCTACGGTAAACCCAAAGAAGTCAAAGAATGTGCAAAGCGTATGATTGATGAGTTGGGGTATGATGGAGGTTACGTGCTAGCACCCGGCGGAGTAGTAATGGGTGACGCGAAGCGGGAAAACATGCTTGCACTAATAGAGGCAGGCAGAGAATATGGCGTCTACTGAGAGAAAGGAGGCAAAAGCAGATGCTTACGACTAGTGGAAATGAGTTCATACCGGAGGCGGGTACTTGCGTTTCGTGGAAGATCAAGAAGGACGAGCTGGGAGAACTGCCGGGCAACGAGGAAATGGTTAAGAAATATTGGGATATGCTCGATGCGTTTGCATACAGTTTCATCTGGTTCTGGGTCCAGCGATAGTTGGTTTTGCCTACATTCGTAGCGTAGAAAGGAGTGAAGGTGGCTGTGTCCACATTAGCGTTATCAAGAGCAATGGCTGAACTACAAGAGGATCGGGTTCTTGCTGAGGTGAAGGATTTACTGGCAGAGGGGGTTGCTCCGCTTGAGATAGTGAAATCGTTGCAGCAAGGCATGGTAGAGGTGGGCAACCGGTTTGAACGGGACGAGTATTTCCTGAGCGAGTTGATCATGGCTGGAGAGATTATGAAGAGTACCATGGACATACTGGAACCTCTCCTGAGCAATGAAAAAGGCGACTACAAAGGAACCATAGTCATAGGTACAGTAAAAGGAGACATTCATGACCTCGGAAAGAACATCGTTACCATGCTGCTGAAAGGATCAGGATACCAGGTGGTGGATCTGGGTGTAGATGTACCCAGCGACAGATTCGTGGAAGCGATCAAGAAAACCGATGCTCCGCTGGTGGGCATGAGTGTGCTTCTTACAAGCTGCCAGGAAGCACTAAGAGATACTGTGGACAAGATTCGTGCTGCAGGCCTTAAGACAAAGGTGGTAATTGGCGGCAACTACATCGATGACACGGTTATGAGATTCACCGGCGCAGACTATTTTGCAACTACGGCGAGTGACGGTCTAAGAATTGCACAAGAGGTCTTTGGGGCGTAACCTATGGCCTCTGTGCTGGAATGGATAAAGGAGTGGACAATAAATGCATGACAGCATACGGCAGCCGCTATCGCCTTACAGGTGGACAATACTCTTGGTCCTCTGGCTTGCTGCCTTTATTGGCGTTTACGCCCAGTTCCAGTTGCCTCCCCTCGCCTACAAGATCATACCTGCTCTTAACCTGACGCCGATCCAGTATGCCAGCATACTGACTGCGCCCATGTTACCCGCTGTCTTCTTTAGCATTGCTGCAGGAAGCTTGGGGGACCGCTTCGGGGTGAAGAGAGTGGTCTCAGTAGGTTTTCTCCTTGCAACCGTAGGGATCCTCTTCCGATACGCGGCGACGACCTACTGGCAGATGCTGGTCCTAATGGCCCTTTCGGGATGCAGCTCGGCATTCTTAAATGCCAATATCGCCAAGATACTTGGGGCGTGGTTTCCTCCTGAGCAGATCACGAAGGCGATGGGGATCTTCTTTACCTCTCCTACCCTCGCGATGACCATCGGAATGGCTACTACCGCTATGTTTGCATCAATACAAACCGCATTTATCACAGCAGGTGTCGCCTGCGTGGTCATCGCCGCTATGTGGTTTGTTTTTGCCAAAGACAAACCCGAAGGCGCGACGGCTCCGCCTGCCATGCCCGTCACCAAATACCTTGGGGTAGCAGCCAGGAGCAGAAACGTCTGGTTGCTTGGAATAGCTCTGATGTTCATGATGGGCGCTGCGATGACGTTCTCCGGATTCCTGCCGGAGGCTCTGCACTCTGTAAGGGGGATCGACCCGGTCACGGCCGGTTTCCTGGCTTCGTTTGGTACTATAGGAACCCTCCTGGGGAGCGTACTCGGCCCTTTGGTGTGTGACCGGGTAGGTTACATGAGACTTTACCTGTCCTCACTGGGACTTTTTGGTGCGGTGGCTATCCTTTACGCCTGGCAGGCACCGCTTGGAGCGACGATATGGATCATGCTCCTACTCAGCGGAATACTTGCAGGCGGGGGCGGACCCATATTGATGTCTTTGCCGATGCTGTTTCCTGAAATCGGTCCGGTTTACGCGGGAAGCGCAGGCGGCCTTGTTGCGACGTTGCAGCTATTGGGTGCTGTGGTGCTTCCCACCTTTGTCATCACCCCTCTGGCGGGCAGCAACTATACTGTAGTCTTCGGCTTGGCGGGCGCATGTATGTTACTGTTTGGGGTTACCTGCCTGTTTCTCCCCGAACTGGGCATAAAAAGCAGAGCCGACGCAAGCAAATCAGGGTAGAATAAACAGGCTGTTGATGTCCGCAGTCGGGGGAGGCGATCCTGCCGGGTCGCCTCCCCTGTCGGTAGCGAGCAAAAGGAAGGCAGTCACACAAAGACAAGCGACGTCTATAAACACGCTGGATGGAGGCTTGGCTTCAGTTTCTAAAGCTGATCATTATACAGCAAAACGGCGGCCCAGCCTGCGGGTCAGGGATTGCCTCCACAGGCTCGCTCTGCATAGAATAATCACTTCTTTAGCATTTCAATATCCCTTTTGTTTTAAAGACAATCGAGCGTCCTCTACTTCCCTGACTATTTCCCTTGCGGCAGCAGCAATATCTGGCGCACCAACAATGTAGGAAATGACGGCAACACCCGCCGCTCCCGCCCTGATCACTTGCCCTGCATTGGCCGCATTAATACCACCGATGCCCACTACAGGGATCTCCACGCTGCGGCATATTTCTGCTAGAGATTGCAGGCCAATGGGCTTTGTTCCTGTTGGAAAAACTGCTCCTACTCCAAGATAAGAAGCGCCGAAATTCTGTGCCTGAAGCGCCTCCCGGAGGTTCCGGGCGGATACTCCCAGAAGCATCCCCGGGGGTATAATCCGGCGGGCTGCCGAAAGCGGCAAATCATCCTGGCCCAGGTGGACGCCGTCAGCTCCAACGCTCAGAGCTATGTCAAGGCGGTCGTTTACAATAAAAGTTTTTCCTCTTTTACTCGTAATTTCCCTCAACTTTTCAGCCAGGGGAAAAAGCTCCCTGGTTGTCAGGTCCTTTTCTCGCAGCTGGATACAGGTAGCCCCCCGTCTATAGCTTTCTCTACTACTTCCGTACAGGATCTTCCCCGGGAAAGGAGGCGATCAGTAATAACATAAAGGCTGAGGTCCAATTGGCGATGATGCATTTCAAACACCCTTTTCAATGAAATTCTCAGTCCATTCCCACCCTGATCATTGTGTTTAACTCCGGGGGCGTGAGTCGGAAAAGTGTTCGAGGAGCCGGTCGTATACTCTGCCGGTCCACATCTCCATTGGGAGGCGAACCGGCAGCCATTGCCTACAACCCGTGGCACAAGATCATGGTTATTGAAAGGGCACGCGTTTGTAGTTGTTTCTAACCTGGGTGCGATAGTATGTTAACGCGCGGCTTCAGCCATGAGCACCAACGGTGTTCGCGCCACAACGGAGCAGCCACAGACTTCAGGTCAGTCTGGATCCCCTCTCTGACCCCAGAATCAAAAGCCGGCAATGGTTAAGACGCACCGTGGTTTCCCTCTCATTTTTCGTTTAACTTTTCTTTCCTGCTCCTTTTTTCCAGAGGTGCAAAAGAATCAAACCCAGCAGTGCACCGGAGAGGCTGCTTAAGGTAAAAGGAATGATAAAGAAATAAGCCAGCCCTCCAAAACCAAGGAGCCATTTTGCTACAGGAAAAGCCACCAGTGCCCCGATTAAGCCTGTCCCTATCACTTCACCCGCTACGGCAAAATACTCCTTCTTAGAATAACGAAAGGCTAAACCAGCAAGCAGCGCGCCGAAAATGCTTCCGGGAAATGCCAGGGGCGTCCCGGTCCCGAGGAGGTTTCGTATTGTCGACGTAAGAATTGCGACAATCACGGCGGGTCCAGGTCCCAGCAGAACTCCTGCCAGGACATTGATGGCATGCTGGACGGGAAATACTTTGGCAACGCCTACTGGTATGGAAAAGGGGGCCGCTACAGTCCCCAGGGCCACGAAAAGCCCAACGGCCGTTATATTACGCAGGGATAATATGTTTGTTAAGGATTTTTCCATTCTCAATTCATCTCCTCGTGTAATTTGATTCAAAATACATCTTGCCAAGGGCTCTTACACACAGTTGGTCAGGCCTTTATGTCGTAAACTTTTTCTACCAGACCGTCGAGGTCTGCGGCAGACCTGCTTGTAAAGCAAAATACCAACGAGATAATGGTGGAAACGACCAGTGCCATAAGGAAAGAATACAGCAAGCTGCCGCGAGTAAAGGCGGGGTCAGGAAAGAGCAAAGCCCCTGCTCCTATACCTGCCAGCGTAGAAATAACTGCGCCGTTCCCTGTTAAACGCTCGGAGTATAGCCCATAAAAGGTGGGAAAAACTGCACCGGCACATACCAGGTCGGCAACCAGAAAGAGGTAAAGGACACTATACCCCCGGGAGGCCACCGCTATAACAACAACACAAACAATTCCGGTAAGAATCCGTGCCCAAAAGCGAAGCTTCTGACCATTAATGTCAGGATAAAAGCGGGCGATGTCCACTGTAAAAACAGTTGCAATCCCGTTTATTAAAGTATCCGCGCTGCTCATAACCAGTGCCAGTGCCAGGACCAGTACAACGAGTATGACCCAGGGAGGTGTTATCCCCAGAACTACCGAAAAGAAGGCTACCGAGGGAACTTCCAGTGCACCTCCGGCCACAGCCATTAGACCAAAAGAACCGGCAACAGCGACGACCGGAATAATGGTAATCCCTGCAATGATAAAAGATCTCTGCACTACCTTTATATCCCTGCAGGCATACACTCTGGACCAAAATCCCTGGTGAAACAGGTTTGCCGCTATAATGGCAATAATCAGAGTTGCGGTAAACTCCAGTCCACCTCGATGCCCCATGCTGAGCAGTGACAAGTCTATTTCACCTATTTCCGAAGTCAAACCTCTAAGGCCCCCAAAAGCTTTTAGAGCAGCTGAAAAAGCAATTAATAGGGCAGGTATGATTATCGCAGCCTGCAGAGTATCAGTGAAGATCGAACCTCTTATGCCCCCGTAAGTGGTATAAATTAAAGTCCCCATACCTACAAGCAGCGCGGTCGCCCATAAAGGGAGGCCCATGATCATTCTTATCCCCAAAGCGATACCGGTAAGCTCCGCAGATAAAAAGACGGCCATGTAAAAAACCGCTACGATAAGGGTTACCCCATACATTGACCTGCCGAACCTGTAGTAGACAAATTCTGTCAGGGATGAGCCATGAGGAGCAATGCGGCGCATCTTTGGTCCAAGAACGGCAAAGGCAATAATCGAAAGGGCCTGTGCCAGGGCATATCCCACAAAAGCGGTTACGCCTCCCCAGGTACCTGATTCTGCAGGGCTGAAAAGAATCCAGGCCCCCATAATGGACGCAAAGATTGTTGCTGCAGAAGTCCAGGTCCCCAGCGTGCCCCTTGCAGTAAGAAAAGCATCAATAGTCGTATATTTGTTGCGGGTGTAATAAACATAAAGTACGGCAATAAGGGTAAATCCCGTGACTGTTAACAAGACAAGGGTAAACATACTCTTCACTCACTCTCTACTAGATAATTCAGCATCATTTACGCTTCTGCTCAGACGCCCCACTTCCTGACTGAGACAGCTCCCACTTAAATTGCCTCGTATTTCACATCACATTATTAAAAAACGGGCCACATTTATGGGCCCGCAACTACAAACAAACCATAATTATCACCCTCCCTACGCTGGCATTACCCAGAGCGGAAATTTGCTCCATTTCCGCCAAACAGGTTCCATGGGTTTAAGGGCTTCATAGCGCCCTTATCTCAGCCTCCGCTCGGAAGCACCCCTAGTGCGATATTGAGTTTAGACAATTATACATTAACTGGCAGAGGATTACAATCTGTTTCATAGAAAACTGACCGGGGTCAAGTACGGATGTTTGGCTGTTGCGCTTGAATGAGACTCCCTATGAAATCACCTTCGATGATTTCATAGGGAGCTGTTCTTCATTGTGCAGTTTCAAGAGTCCTCTCTTGGTCTCGTTCATGTGCAGTCTTTTATCTGATTAGGATTTCCAACCTTCCTTTGGGACATAAGATCACCTGGTTTTGATCTTCATTTACACGGGCATTTGGCACTATCCACCTCCCTATACCGCTTTTCTGTGTTAGCCTTCCACTTCAGTAATCCTCCACATCGAAATGCCGGGATCCAGAAACAAGCCTTATCAATCTCTACAAGCACCGTTCCGATCACCTCACAGCCGGCTCCTCGTTAGGCAAGATTCGGATCACCCACTCCCATCGGCGGACCTTGTGTTGAGCCGCTCGACTCTATTGGTGGTGCGCAGCCGCTTTCGGTAGCGCCCTGGTAGGGCCGTCACCACCATTGCGTCCTCGAAACTGGCTTCAAGTGTCTCTACCGCCTTTCGCGCACAGGCGCCAAAGGCTCGGTGCGCCCGGCATGGGTGATAGTTTGGGGGTGAAAGTCCGGTATGGGCTTGGCAGTGGGAACCATTAGCCAATAGATAGGGTGTCTACCGTGAGGTGGAATCTGAGGGAAACCGGAGGCACGACCGAGGAACAAGAACCACATACGAGGCTAAATTGGGGTGGACGAGTCTGCGGAACAAAACGAAGTTCGACACTGCACGAACCCAATACAGTAGATGTGGCGGGTACCGGGACAGAGCAAGCTGCCAGGTCGAAGCAATCAGGATCCAGATATCCGCAAGGGTCTACGAACTAAAATAAGGAGGCCTTCCAGCCCTGAGAATGGGACTAGGACAATCACCCGGTTTGAGCAAATTCTTCACACAGCTGAGTCCCCCGGTGATTGAGATGATCTGAAAAACGATTAACATTTACCAAACTAACGGAGATGGCCATTCGGTGGAAAACTCGGCTGAAACTGCTCGCAAAGTAGCACGCAACAGAGGCGTAGAATCTAAGTATTCACAACTGTTAACTTTCGGGCTCCATAGGTTAGCCCGTACAATCGAAGATATCTAGCACCTGAGTCACGTCGCTGGCGTAATAATCTGCTCCGGTATACTCCTTTACCAACTGGTTGACGGGATATCCTCCGATAACGACTTTCACCTTGTCCCTCAGCCCGGCTTCCTGCAGCAGGTCCACAACTTTCTTCACCGAGCCGACGCAAAAGGACAGCAGTACGCTGATGCCAACAATGGACGCGCCCGTATCGCTGATGGCCTTGACAAACTTCTGTGGCGAGACATCCACGCCGAGGTCGTATACTTGGAAACCATAAGAGCGTAACAGGTACACCACTATATTTTTACCCAGGTCATGAATGTCTCCCTCTATAGTGCCCATAACAATAGGGGATCCGTGCTGAGGGATGCTCGAGACGATATGCGGCTCCACGATACGCATCACGCCACGGAGGATCTCCTCGGACATGATCAGGTCGGACAGGTAATACGTGCCTTCGCTGTATTTCACTCCAACTATCTCAACACCCTTTTTGCAAAGTTCGAGGATCTCAAGCGGAGTGCGCCCAGCCCTGATCATCGCTTCCACCAGGGAGAGCACTCTATCTTCATCAAGGTCCGCCATCGCAGTTAAGAGTTTATCGTCCAAGTTAGGCCCCCCCAGCTCATTCTTTTTTAAACCATCCGTCATAGAAGGTTAACTTGTAGCGATCGCCGCGGTACACGGACCTGCTCCACCCAAGGGGTCTGAGGTCTGGATCATACACAGTCTGCTCAATGACAAACACAGGAGCGTTACGACTTATACCCAGAACGGATGCCTCTTCTTTGGAGGAGTTGGCCACCTGCAGGACTTTTTTGGAGCTGACAGGCATGGAGTCACTATGAGCACTAATTAAGCCAGGTAGAGTAGGATCCTTTAGCTCTGCTTCAAGGATAGGTTTACTCTTAGTATATATCGTATACTTCTTCTCGTACGCAAGCCGCTCTTCTTCAGCAGTGGTGACTGTTCTGAAATACAGGAACCTGGCATTATCATCGTTCACACCAAACTTTTCTTTAAGTTCCTCATCTGCCCTGACTATCCTGGCTTCTAACAAAGTGGTTTTGACCTGCAATCCCCTTTGCTTTACATCTTCGTTAAAATTACTCATCTCAAAAACGATATCGTCCAGTTTAGGGCTGGCCACAAATGTACCCTTACCCTGCTGGGCGTAGACCATACCAGCTGCTACCAATTCCGAAATAGCTCTGCGGACGGTCATACGGCTGATCTCAAAGCGGGCTGCGAGATCAGTCTCTGTAGGCAGTGCCTCTCCCGGCTTCAGTTCCCCATTGCGGATCTGCGCCTCAAGCCATTTGGCCAATTGGTAGTAGATAGGAACCACCGAATTCTTGTCGATAGACGCTGCTTCCTGCATTACTAAACACCTGTTTCTAGAGGTTATTCAGGTAAATACTAGCATGTCGTTGTATATACGTCAATACATACCATGGAAGTCACTTTGTAAAGGACAACGCATTAACAAATTCGTTTTGAAATTCCTCTCGACCTGAAAGCTCTACATGCTCGGCCTTGCGCGCAAGCATTGCCGCCCGTGCCCGTTCAGCGGCGGAGAGCAGCGCGAGCCTTGCGCCGTCACCGGCAGCATTGCCAATGGACACGATGGTATCAAGAGGTACTTCTGGTAGTAGTCCGATAGCTACTGCGCTCTCTTTCTTTATGTAGTTTCCGAAAGCTCCGGCCAAGAGCACCCGGTCAATATCTTTTACTTCTACGCCCAAATCCTGGAGCAGTACGTGAGTTCCCGCCTTGATCGCGCCTTTGGCTAATTGCAACTCCCTGATGTCTTTCTGGGTCAGTACAATATCCTCGCCTGTGGCCGAATCTTCTGCCCAGGCCAGGACGAACTCACTTCCCTGCTCAGTCTTGCGGAGGCGTCTCCTCACGAGAGGGGGCAGGTCATCACCAGCATCCGGGCCCGCCAAGCGCCCTGTGGGGACGACGATACCCGTCCTTAACATCTCCGCGATTGCGTCGATCAGTCCGGACCCGCAGATACCAACTGGTCTTTTGCCCCCAATGACCTCCAACTCTACATCGTCATGGATACGAACACCTTCAATTGCTCCCTCCGCTGCTCGCATGCCACACCTGATCTCCGCACCCTCAAAGGCTGGCCCGGCCGCAGTGGAGCAGGTAAGGATCCTTCCCTTCCCTGCCAGTACGATCTCGCCGTTCGTCCCTATATCCACCATCAAGCTAACCCCGGGAAGGCGGTCTGCTGCAGCTGCAAGCATCACGCCCACAGTGTCTGAACCCACATAACCTGCCACGTTGGGGAGCACCACGACTCTACCCGAACGTACCATTTCAAGCCCCAGCTCCTGAGCTTGAACTTCCACCATTTGCCCAAAAGCGGGTACAAACGGGGCTGGTGCCAGGTTGGTTGGGTCAATCCCGAGAAAGAGGTGGCTCATCGTAGTATTGCCTACTACTACTGCCTGATAAATCTCTTTCGTGCTTACCTGTGCCTCCCGGCAAAGACCGGCAATGACAGAATTGATGCCGGATACTACCTTCTCCTGTAACTGCTGTAACTTTGTGGGTCTCCCTGAGGCGTAAGTAATCCTGGCGATCACGTCAGCACCAAAGACATTTTGCGGATTGGTCACAGCTCCCCTGGCTACAACCTTGCCTGTGACAAGATCTGTGAGGTAGGCCACGACCGTTGTTGTACCGATATCTATTGCAAGGCCGAAAGATCTGTCTTGCGTGTTGCCTGGTTCCACAGCGACCAGCTCGTCCCCATCCACCACAGCGGTCACAACGAAATTGCCGGAACGAAGGATTCCGGGCAAATTGGATACAACTGTCCGGTTAAACCGGAGGCGGGGATCAGGCAGCGCTGCAGTCAGGCGTTCCCAGTCCGGTGTCTGGTCTTCCACGCTGGGCTGCGGTAGGACTACGTGGTATTTCTTTACGCTAGGCGCGATTGTCTCAAGGTTTAGTAGCCCGGCCATTCCTACCTTCCTGTCTAGTACATCCCTTTGTTCATCGATTTCTACCACCGTGTCTTCTGTAACAACGCGCAGACACGCCAGCGCCCAGCCTGAGTCCAGCTGGTCTGGGCTGAGCAGCTTTGTTTCAGCGGGTGCAGGAGGAACCTGGCTATTTCCCACAAGTTTCACCTTGCATTTTCCGCACGTGCCTCGTCCTCCACAGGCGCTTTCAACGCGCAGACCTGCTGCAATGGCTGCCTGCAGGATTGTGGTTCCAGAAGGAACGACAGCAGTCCTACCGGACGGCAAGAACTCTACTCTAACCAAGAAGTGTCACTCCCTTTTCTACTGTGAATCCCAGGGGACGCAAAACAGCAGACAATGTTCTGCTCGCGGATGATTGAGTACCCCACAAAAACCTCAATTCGACATGAAATATGAAAGATCATCCTTATAGAGGTAAGCAATCTATTACATGCAGAAACGGTTTGACTTCGACTTCTCTTTGATACGCAGCGCCTATCATGGAGAGCCGCCTCCTATAACCGGCGAGGTTCACAGGTTGGCATGACGACGCTGTTTGGGCAGTAATATCTTACAGAGCGAACCACTTCGGGGGGATGGCGCCATGCGTTCGGTCCGTGTTTACTTCTTTCTCGTTTTGGTCATGTGTTTGCAGCTGGTATGTACTGCCTTTGCGGAGAGTGTTCCTTCCACGCTATCAGTTGATCTCTGGGGGCTCCCGACCTGTGAAGAACAAAGGGAACTATGCTATACGATACCGTTTATGGTAGGTGAGGATGTACGCGAAGTTCAGGTTCGACTGAACGAACTTGGACTTTTCGACGGGCCTATCGATGGCGTTTTCGGCATTCAGACTGAACTGAGCGTCCGACGTTTTCAATCAGTGAGGGGGCTGCCTGAGACCGGCATAGTAGACCAGGGTACGTGGGATTTATTGTGGGCAGAAGAAGCACAGGGCCAACAGGATGTGCCTCCCCCCGGCCGCCCCAAAGGCCCAGTACGTCTGGAAGTGGACGTGAGACGTCTCCGGCTGACCGTCTATGATGGCGATAAGGTGTTTAAGACGTACCCCGTAGCCATTGGGAAATTCTCGACGCCTACCCCTGTGGGCGAGTTTACCATTGTGAACAAGCGCTATAACCCCGGGGGCCCTTTCGGAGCCAGGTGGATGGGCCTGAATATTCCCTGGGGTACCTATGGCGTCCACGGTACAAACCGCCCGTCATCAATCGGTTCACATGCAAGCGCAGGCTGCATACGAATGTTTAATCATCACGTTATAGAGTTGTTCGAGTGGGTACCTGTTGGCACACGCATTACGATCATAGGGCGGGAAATCAGAGCTACCGTATCACGGATCCTCCGGAGGGGACATGTAGGCGTAGACGTGCAGTACGTGCAATATAAGATTAGACAGGTTGGTTTCGACGGGGGTCCACTAGACGGCCGCTTTGGCGCCCAGTTGGAGCAGGCTATCCGGGAAATGCAAGCGTACTATGGCATCCGGCCCACTGGTGTCGTAGGCCTTGACGAGCTGCTGCTCCTTGGCATCAAATGATGAGGCAGAGGAGGACTTACGCATGAAGACATGGGTAAGATGGCTTGCTTCTGCACCCATAGCACTACTCATCATTGCTTGCGTCTGGTCCGGTGCCTGCAGCACTGTGGTTGAACAGCTCCGGTCCTTTTACTTCCGTAAATACTACGAACACAGGCACGTCGAGGTACACCCATGGGTGCCGCTTGGCGATACGCTCTATACCCTGGAGTATCAAGACACCTACTGGCCACTCTTATTCGGCGGCGCTTATGGTTACGACAGGATGCTGACATACGTGGTGCTCGCAGAACAGCAACAACAGCCAGTGTTCGACCTTCAATTTGTGCCCCTTCCCATAGCCGATCCCTGGGTTTCGGTGTGGAAAGAGCTGGACCTTGGCACACCGAGAGACATCATTTCAGGCCCTGCCTGGATGTGCCTTGGAGATGAACGCCTGCTCCCGGTAGACCTGTTCCTGCCAGAGCAATACAAGGAGAACTCATCGTTAAGAGGGATGACCGCCCTTCAACAAGATGGACAAACGTGGGGCTTTCCGAGATGGATAGAGCCAGCCTTTTTCGTAGGAAACCGGGTGTTGCTTGAGCGTGCGGGTATCGATGTGCAACGAGTGCGGGACCAAGGCTGGTCTCCTGAGGAGTTCGCGGAGGCCTGTACGGCGATGAAGGAAAAGCGGATAGCGGTTGGCATTTCAGACCCCGTATCGCTCCTTGTTGCGCTCTGCCTGGCAGAAGGAACGACTCTTCTTGAATGTTCCGACAAACAGCTTTACATGCCGCTCAGCGTCGTCAGCAATACCGGGGCAACACAACAAAGCGAACTGCTTTGTGCATTCTGGGAAGGGGAAGTAGGGCTATACGGTCCAGCAGGTGCAGGATTTCTCCGCTACTGGCGGGACCGGCTTTCCCGGCTTGGAAAGGCGTTGGCCCGTGACGTTGACCCAGTAATCCTTCCATTGCCCACGCGCGAAGGGTCGCCTTACCTGTCCACGGTAAATGCGGTGTTCGCGTTTGTCACTCCGGGAGAACGAGCAGACAGGTCAAGATTGGCCGTTGAGGTGGCACGGAGCCTGGCCGAGCATACCGTGCCAATAATAGCCAGGCAGCTCATGGTTGTGCCAGCCCGGGCCATGGTAGACTGGAAAAGCGGAGCCGTTCTGCCCCAAGAGGAGCTTAGTTACCTTGAATCCCTGGCGTCGATTCCGGTCAGGCCTGTAACCCGCTTTGAGGCTTATCGTCAATTGATAGCTAAAGACAAGATAGAAGCGTGCCTCCGTCGTGTTATGGCCCGAAAAATGAGTGTAGAAAAGGCTGCACAGGAAATCGTAGAAATCCTCCTAGAAAACAAGAAAGACCGGGACTAGGTCTCAGTACCGGTCTTCTTCTCTTACTCCTCTTCCCGCTTTGCCGCATCTGCGACTAAACTCACCGGCCGTGCAGGATAGATGCTGGATATGGCGTGTTTGTAGACGAGTACTTGCTTTCCGTCACTGTCCAGGGCTACGGTGAAGTTGTCAAAAGCCCGCACTGATCCCCGAAGTTGAAAACCATTTATAAGGTAGATCACCGCCTGAACGTTTTCTCTCCTGAGCTGGTTCAAAAAATGATCTTGAAGATTAACAGAAGACTTGGTCACCCAGCATCTCCCTCCGGTTTTCTATTTCGCCAAAGACTTCTACACTCTGGGCCATTTTCCTTCTACTCTTCTAACAATATCTTCCACTACCGCCTGCGTGCCAGTAGAGTGCCCCAAATTTATCCAAATTATACCTTTGTTCTTGCGAAACCAGGTGTACTGGCGTCTGGCATAGTGTCTGGTATTACGAGCGAGGATTCTGCGTGTTTCTGAAAGTGTGGCCAACCCCCGCAGGTACATCACGCTTTCCCGGTAGCCCAGGCTGTTCATGGAAAACAGGTCAGGTGAATACCCTGACCTAAGGAGGCCCATGGTCTCTTCGATCAGCCCGTTTATTAGCATCCGGTCTACTCTCTCATCGATCCGCTTGTACAGTACGTCCCTTGGTCTTGTCAGTCCAATCACAAGACAGTCAAGAGATGGACCGCTCCCCCTGCCGCTCAGCTCAGAAAGCGGTTTGCCGGTGGACATGTACACCTCCAGTGCGCGAACAATGCGCCTTACGTCGTTGGGGTGCACGCGCTGTGCGGTCAGGGGGTCCACTTCTGCCAGCCTCCGGTGCATAGCTTGGCTACCTTCGCTTTCTATCTGTCGTAATAACGCTCGTCTCAGTTCCCAGTCCGTCTCAAGGTCTACAAACGTATAACCGCGTATCACTGAGTCCACATACAGCCCTGTGCCACCGGTCAGGATAGGTAGGTATCCCCTGGAGGCTACATCGCGGATGGTATCCCACGCAAGACGCTGGTATTCTGCCACGCTGAACTTCACGTCAGGAGGAACAATATCGATCAGGTGGTGCGGGACGCCCTTTCGCTCAGCCGGGGTAGGTTTGGCCGTACCGATATTCATACCCTGGTACACCTGCATGGAATCGGCACTTAAGATTTCGCCCCCTACTTCGAGCGCCACATCGACGGAGATTTCTGTTTTGCCCACAGCTGTCGGGCCAACTATAACTAAAACGGGCTGGGGCATCGCGACCTATCCCTCCTTACGTCCGGAGGAAATCCTTACGTAGTCTGTGAAGACTTATCTTAAGAAAAGTGGGCCTGCCGTGGGGGCAAAAAAACGGCTCACGACAACCTCGCAGTCTTTCGATGAGCGCCACGCATTCCATGTCTGAAAGCCCCCGAGAGGCTCGTACCGATGCGTGGCACGCTGCCAGGGCTTTCCTCGCCTCGTTCAGGGCGGAAAGCCCAGAACCTGAGTCGGCATGGACGAGATGTTCGAGTAGGTCGGTGAATACCCTTTCGGTGAACGATACAGCAAGCTCCCCTGGTACAGCGCGTACTATCACCGATCGTGGACCAAAGGGCTCGGCATCGAAGCCCAGTTCCTCAAGGGTATGTCTATGCTCGTCGAATGCTGCTGCGGAGTTTGCGTCAAGCGAGACCGTAACGGGAACAGCCAGCAACTGGCTTGGGTATGTGGTTGATTCCACTTCCTCGTAAAACACCCGTTCGTGGGCAGCGTGCTGATCAATGATGTATATCCCGTCACAAGCTTCCGCCAAGAGGTAACTTCCATGCGTTTGCGCCAGGAACCTGAGCTCCGGGAATGCTCTCTGGCCGGTGGCAGGGTGTTCCATTACCAGCTGCGCGATGGTATCATCTGCCTGCGGCCACTCATCCAGATCTGTTTCTTTGGCTTGTGCAGGGACGGGGTAGTCCGCCCTTGGCAGGAACGCAGCTTCGTAAGCGTGAAACAGCGCTCTTCTCACTATATCTTCCCTGGCAAACCGCACTTCAGCCTTGGTAGGATGAACGTTCACGTCAATGCCTTCAGAGCATGAGACGTTCACTATCAGTACCGGGTGTTTGCCGGGCATGTACCGACCACGTGTGGCATCATCCGTCACCCATGTAAGCAGCAATGAACGTACAGGTCGCCGGTTTACAGAGAAAAACTGCCCCGATCTTGACGGACGGCCGTGCGGAGGAGCTGCCAGAAGACCGCTGACGGTTACAGTTTCCAGCGAGAAGTACAGGTCAATCGCATCAGCGGCGAACTCGTTGCCGAACACCTGCGCCATGACGTGCCGGAGATCGCCTGTCCCACCCGCTTCAAGAATTGTCCTTCCTCCTGAACGCAGGTGGAAATAGATGTGTGGATGTGCTGCAGCCAGGCGTGCAACCACGTCGGAAATCGCTTGCGTCTCACGTGAGGACGATTTGAGAAACTTATATCTGGCAGGAACATTGTAGAACATATCTTGCACCCAAACAGTGGTGCCCCTGGGCGCTCCCGATGGCTGTACGATCAGGTCCTTACCTGCGGACAGCCTGATTTCGGTCCCCTGCGTACCATCTGAAGTGAGCAACCGAAATTTCGATATTGCTGCGATACTTGGGAGCGCCTCTCCCCGGAACCCCATAGTCTGAACGTTCCAGAGGTCTTCGACGGAAGAGATCTTACTGGTCGCGTGAGGTTTCAGTGCAAGTTGAGCGTCTTCAGGTGACATCCCGCAACCGTCATCGGCGACCTTGATCATCTTTTTCCCGCCGTCCTCAATGTCGATAACGATCCTGCGCGCTCCGGCGTCTATGGAATTTTCGACTAACTCTTTCACAACGGAGGAGGGTCTTTCCACCACTTCCCCCGCAGCGATCTTGTTTACTGTCTCAGGGTCCAAGACTCGAATAGCCACCGATCTCGGCGCTGCAGTCAGCGCATTCCCTCCTTGTGCGATGGATGAATAACCCCTGGGTCGATGGAAACCTATTTTCTCCTTGCCTTCTGTTGCAGGTCATACAAAATGTTAATGGCCTCCACCGGAGTGATGTTCATTACGTTGATGCTCTTCAGTTCTTCAATAATGGGATGTTCCTGAACCTGGAGGAACGTGAGCTGGGTCATCTGGCACCTCTTTGGCCGCCGCTCAGGCTTTCCTCTATCAGCACGTTCCAATACTTCTAGAATGCCGAATGCGCGGTCAACCACGCTGGGCGGCAGGCCTGCCAGACGTGCTACGTCGATCCCATAACTTCCGTCTGCTGGCCCTTTCACCATCTTGCGGAGAAAGATCAGCTCATCTCCTCTCTTTTCAATAGCTACCGAATGATTGCGGACTCCTTCATGCGTGTCTTCGATCGATACCAGTTCCCGGTAATGAGTGGCAAACAGCGTTTTCGCACCGATGGAGTCAAGAATGTATTCAGTTACAGCCCAGGCGATGGCCAGACCGTCATACGTGCTCGTGCCTCTTCCGATCTCATCAAGGACGATGAGACTCTTGTCTGTGGCGTTCCTCAGGATGTTGGACAGCTCCGTCATTTCTACCATAAACGTACTCTGACCCATCGACAGGTCGTCGTGCGCTCCCACCCGCGTGAAGATCCGGTCCACCACGCCGATGCGTGCCGCATCTGCTGGGACAAAACTACCGGTCTGTGCCATCAGTGTGATTATCGCTACCTGTCGGCAGTACGTGGATTTACCTGCCATGTTTGGCCCGGTGATGAGGAGAAGGCGTGAGTCGGAAGAGTTCATGAACGTATCATTGGGTACGTACTCTCCTTCACCCAATAGGCGTTCAACCACGGGGTGTCGCCCTCCCCTGATCTCTATCACATCGCTTCTGTCCACTTCCGGCCTCTTGTAATTGTACTTTACTGCGATTTCAGCAAAGGTGGACAGCACGTCAAGCTCAGCCACAGCCATCGCGACAGCCTGGAACTTGGGTATGTGGCTGCATACCTCCTCCCGCAGCTTGCAGAACACCTCGTACTCCAGCTCGCAAAGGCGCGATTCCGCTCCGAGCACCTTCTCTTCATATTCTTTCAGCTTCTCTGTGACAAAACGTTCAGCGTTGGCTAAAGTCTGTCTTCTGATGTAGTCCGGGGGCACAAGATGCAGATTGGGCTTGGTGACCTCAATGTAGTACCCAAATACTTTGTTGTAGCCAACTCTTAATGACCTGATCTGGGTTCTTTCGCGCTCCGATACTTCGAGCTGCGCGATCCAGTCCTTTCCTGACTCGCTTGCACTTCGCAGCGCGTCTATCTCCTGATGAAAGCCATCCCTGATGATGCCACCGTCCGTAACAGTTGCGGGGGGATCGTCTGTGATGGCAGCCAGGATGAGCGCTGCTAGTTGTTGTGTGTCAGGGATGGAAGTGGCCAGTTGAACGAGTAATGGCGCACGTGCTTTGAGCACAGTCTGTTTTATGCGGGGCAGCAACGAAAGTGACGTCGCCAAACACAAAAGATCGCGGGCGTTTGCCGTGCCGTAGGAGAGTTTTCCCACTATTCGTTCAATATCGTACGTCTGTCTCAAGCACTCCCTCAATTCACCACGCATCACCGGGTCACAGGACAGTACCTCTACCGCATCAAGCCTCTCATTGATCCTATCGGGGTCGGTGAGGGGGTTCAGTAACCACTTCTTCAAGAGTCTTGAACCCATGGAAGTCTGTGTGACGTCCAGAACCCAAATGAGAGACCCCTTTGTAGAACCGTCGCTGGCCCTCTTTAAAAGCTCCAGGTTTCGCCGGGTAGAGCTGTCGATAATGAGGCCAGTTCCGAAGTGAAGCCTTCTTATCGAGGTGATGTGTTGAAGCTCAGTCATCTGTGTCTTTGAGAGGTACGTAAGCAGCGCCCCCGCCGCTTTGGTACCAAGCTTCAGTTCTTCAAGGTCAAAGCCACGCAGCGAGTTAACTTTGAAATGTTCACACAAGCTTTTGTAAGCGGCCTCTGTATCGTATGCCCACTCTTCCCAGGGCGTGATGGTCGCCACGTTCCGGGCGAGAAGTAGATGGAAGTCCCGTCCTTCGTGCGACCGCGGGATCAGGCACTCGCTCGGAGCATATCTGCTCAGCTCCTCAATGGCCCTCTCCCGGCTGTTCTTACCATGGATCTCGCCCGCGAAAAACTCACCAGTCGAGGCGTCAGCCAGCGCAATTCCAATAGAGCCCTCTGATTCTACCACGCAGCCAATGTAGTTGTTGCGTTTGTCATCAAGCAGTGCAGAGTCTATCACCGTGCCCGGCGTGACGACCCGGGTGACTGCCCGTTTTACAAGGCCCTTGGCCTGTCGAGGATCCTCGACCTGGTCACACAAGGCGATCCGGTAGCCCTTCTCCAGTAGCTTAGATAAGTACGTGTCTACTGCATGGTAGGGCACACCTGCCATAGGAATCCGCGTGTCATTGCCTGTGGGTCTTGAGGTGAGAACGATATCCAGCTCGCGAGCTGCGATCACTGCGTCATCGTAG
>DYEP01000154.1 GCA_020725675.1 Symbiobacterium sp.
ATTTCTCCCTCCAGTACGAGATGGCGATAACGGAGGAGACCTTCTTGATGCCTATATGATAACATAAGCGTAGATGAAAGGCCATGAAAATCTTGGCCGCGCCTAACTCCCCAATGAATTGGGTAGAATGCGGCGCGGCTTATCTTCAATACACCTATTTTTCGTGTAAAGAAACGGTTGAAACTCCGCACCTGTTCAACCCGGTACTCCAAAGTGCCGTCGCTCACAGCTTTTCACCTCTTCATGCTTACGGTTAGGCACATATTACCAAATTACCCTTGACTGTGTCAATTAGTTAGCTGCCTTTGGCAATCAATTTGGTGCAAATGAGTGTTATCCGCGGTTTGCACGGCGAAGGCGGTTCAGTCCGTTGGGTGAGCGCACCGGAGTGGGAGGGATCCTGAAGCACTTATGAGGATAGGAATAAGCAGCGGTGAGTGGGCCTGTCCAGATCTGCCTCGGCAAGCCGGTCATTGCAGGCTTTATAACATCCCGTCTGGTTCCTCGCTGGTTGGCTCCGCTCGCTACGGTATGCGTGTCTCATTGCTACGTTGGCCATGTTACACAAAATCGACTGTTACAGCCTTACCCTGCTCTCTCAGTTTTTCAGCCATGCGAGCGATAATCTGACTTCTTGAGGGAAACTGCGCCAGGTCTTCAGAATCGAGCGCGGGGTTCCTCGCCGTGCCGACGACAAAGTGGATGTCATCAGAAAGCAGGAGCCTGAAGGCCAGCTGGCTCGCTCCGTCTCGTTTGGCTCTCAGCTCCCTGGGGAACACATCCAGCTTTTCCGCCGCGTGACGAAGCGTGATCAGTCCTTCAGTCACCAGATCCACGCCTCGCATTCGGCCCATAGGAGGTACGCGGCTTGAATCTGAAGACAGGTCTACTTCGATCTTTTCACCCGTGAGACGGGAAACCATGTTGCTTGTGGAACCACCTGCGATGATCTTCCACCCCGGCGCACCATCGAGAATCTGAAGCAACCGGGCATCGTCTTTCCTATCCGCGGGAGGTCCCGTGAGCACAAGGCAATGTCTTCGCTGGCGCGCACGCAGCACTACAACGCTGGCATCATCCCCTGGTTTTCCCCCGTAGAGCTTTTCTACCACGTGCATCAGGTCCCAAGCCCATTCTGCCGCAGTATCGTGGGGGTTCAGATTACTTTTCACATACGCGAAAACCCGTTCCAAGCCCCAGCCAAGGTTCCAAACCCCACCTATTCCCGCATGCAGCACTCCGTCCGAGACCAGTAAAATCCAGTCTCCAGGCGAAATCTCGAAGAATCTCTCCTTCACGGCTTTGCCTTCAATCTCTCTCTGGCGCGAAAGGAGTAATCGGGTCCTGAGCCCCTCGCTTATGATCGCCGGGGGATTGTCGTATTCAGCCAGGTACATCGAACTGCCGCGCGTCGATACGATGGTGAAGGTGCTGTAGGCAAGACGCCTCACCTTGCATACAGGAAGCGTATGAGCCAGGCACTGGATGACCGAGTCTAGTTCTTCTCCGTGCTTTAGCATGGTGCACGCCATCTTGGCAGTGAGGATGGAAAGGATACTCGCTTTGACGCCGCTGCCCAGCCCGTCTGCTAGTACAATCACAGTATGGTCTCCCGCCCGTGCCATTTCTATGGTGTCGCCGCAGAGCTCCTCACCGTATTTGTTCAACTGCAGTCTCGCCACGTCCAGTACAATATCCACGTGCCTCACTCTTTCATCAGCCTGATGAGTTGTCCCAGGAGGACCTTGGTCTCAGCTGTCGTCTCACCGAGCAGTCCCGCTATTTGCTGTGCTACTTTCATCTGCTTGGAAATGACCTCCTCAGCCCTTTCCACCGTCTCCGATCTCATCCTGCTGAGCTGCTCTTTCTGTTTGTACTCGTCGGTTACGTCGGCAAAAATTCCCACGATCAGCCTTTCTTCCTTCAGGTAAAAAACGGAGTGGGATAACGTAAGACCGCTGTCGGGGTAGGAGCGGGTTCCCTTGACCAGACGACCGCTATTTCTCGCTTCGATGAAGTCTCGGACGTCCATGATTTCAGAAAGTGCCCGCCCTGCGAGCTCCTGACCGTGCCTGGCGAACATGCTCCTGGCCGCAGGATTAATTTCCTTGATCACCAGGTCCTCCCCCACTGTTATGATGCCGTTAGGCGTAAAGTTGAGCACCAACGCTGCCGTAGACTCCGCCTTCTTCCTCATGTATGGGATGCACATTTGCACCTCGGCAAAGCCGAAATACACCGCCCGGGCTTTGTCCCTGCAGGAGGAGTAGCCGCACGCGCCGCAGTTATGCTCATCCTCGGGGCTGAACTTGTCAGTCCTCTCCAGTATGCGCTTTATGTCTTCCTCGTTTGGTTCGTTTTGTGGTACAGTCTTTTTGGAAAACGACCTTGTCAGCGCTTCATCGGTTAGCCGGACATCCGAAGTTAGATGGGTCCGGGAAGATGTAGATCGCCGGTACCGGATCAGGCTTGTACGCTTTTCAAACAGCTCATGTCCCGGTGCTTCGCCCACCAGCGGACCATTCACACACCCGCCCCTGCACGCTAGGAGTTCTATGAAAACCGGCCGATCTAAGATCTCGCCGCTTCTTAACCGTTCCAACACCTGTATACAGCTGTCAATACCGCTTGTGGCAAACACTTCAGTATCAAGCATGTCCGTACTCAGGCCCGTGGTGCCCAGCTGTCCGCCTTCTATGCAGAACAGCCGCCCCGCATCCGGGGCAGTGCCGTCGAACTCCTCCGGTAAAAGCGCGTCCATCTCGATGGATGTATCCCCAAACCATTGCTTCACCTCTTGAAAGCCCAGGCATGCATCTGGACCACCCGGTACTTCAGGCCTTTTGGCTTCCGCCATCTTTCCGATGCAAGGCCCGATGAACACGCACAAAAGCCCCTTGCGAGCCGATTTTAGGAGTCTTGCATGGGCGATCATGGGCGACACAACCGGAGAGAGACATTCCACCAGCTCGGGATAATACTTCTCCACCAGGTTCACTACGACGGGGCATGCGGACGAAATGATCTGGCGATTATCCCGCTGCTTCAACAACTCTCTCAAGACGTGGGAAATCAGCTCCGCGCCCACAGCTGTTTCGTGCACCTCGGAGAACCCGAGCCTCCGAAGCGCCGCGACTACCTGGCCCGGGCTATATGGGGAAAAAGCAGTAACAAAAGAGGGCGCCAGCATCGCAGCCACCGGTTGGCCGCTTTCCAGCATGCGCAGCACGTCAGACATCTCCGATCTGACACGCTTGGCTTTTTGTGGGCACTCCGCCACACACCTGCCGTCGTGCACACAGCGCTCGTCCATCACCTCTGCGTGCACGCTCCCTGCAACACCAGCTCGTATCCTGATGGCCTTCACAGGGCAGGCCCGGACACAACGGTAACAATCTCTACATCGAGCTTCTATAGTCGTAATCAACGGATCCACTGGCGAAAACCTCCCGGAGGACATGATCCACGGTCTCGGGCGTAACGCGTGTAAATACCCGTTTGCCCGCCTGTACAGTCACGCCATCGGTACACCTGTCAAGACAGAAACTGCCTTTCAGCGTCACGCAGGCTTGTATGCCCTCGGCGTCGAGATACGACTGGATCGCTGAGACAACCCGGGCAGAACCCCTCAGGTAACATGAACTTCCAAAGCAAACTGTGATTTCAATCAAGTGACCACCTTCTCGGGGAGGTTTGTGAACAATTTCTCTAAGTCCATTGTAACACCGTTCGGAACTGGAAGGAAGGAGGTTTTTTCTACCTCTGTTCCCCGGGGGTGATTGAGGAGTGTTATTTCAAAGACTCAAGGCCCAATCCAAAGCGGCTGGCTACGGCCTTGACGATGCGCGAAGATGCCTTGCCGTCTCCGTAGGGGTTTGTCGCCCTGGACATCCTGTGATACTCCTCAGGGGAATCAAGCAAGAGATCGAGGGCGGACAAGATGCGCTGCTTGTCGGTCCCGACCATGCGCACGGTTCCCGCCTGAATCGCTTCAGGCCTTTCGGTGGTATCTCTGCAGAGCAAAACAGGGGTTCCAAGCGAAGGCGCTTCTTCCTGGAGCCCGCCCGAGTCGGTAAGGATAAGGTAGGCTCGTGACAGGAGGTTCGCCCATTCAGGGTACGGGAGCGGCTCAAAAAGGTGTACCCGAGGTACGGACGCGAGCACGCTGCGGGCGATCTCCTCCACCTCGGGGTTTTTGTGGACTGAGAATATAAAGTAAATGTCGGGGCGTCGCACAGCTGCTTCCGCCACCGCCTCGCACACGTTGCGTATGCCCCGGCCGAAGTTCTCCCTCCTGTGGACATCCACTACGATAAGCCGACGCTCCCGGTCGAGCACATGCCCCACCGTGCCAAACCGGTAGCCGCTGTCCACGGTGAGAAGCAGCGCATCTATGGCAGTATTCCCGGTGACAAAAATGCACTCCGGGTCGATGCCTTCTCTCAGCAGATTATCCCTCGCCCACTGGGTCGGCGCGAAATGGAGGTCTGACAGCGCATCTGTCAACCGGCGGCACATTTCCTCGGGGAAAGGCGCGTACTTGTCTCCCGTTCGAAGACCTGCCTCCACATGCCCAACGGGTATCTTCTGATAATACGCGGCGAGCGCACCTGCGACTGTGGTCGCCACGTCGCCATGAACCAACACCAGATCGGGCCGGTGAGCTGCCAGAACCCGCTCTATGCCTTCCAGCGCACGGGTGGTAATCTGTGTGAGCGTCTGCCTGGGCGTCATGATGTCCAGGTCCCAGTCGGGCACAATGCGGAAGTGTTCAAGCACCTGATCCAGCATCTCGCGGTGCTGTGCCGTGACCAGCACTTTAAGGCTGAACAGGTCAGGGTGTTCTCTGAACGCCTTTATCACCGGCGCCATCTTTATCGCTTCAGGACGCACCCCGAAAATTGCGGTGATCTTAAGCACCACTCGGCACGATCGCGCACATTTCCCTATATTTCCCGGGAAATTGCCGGGATCCTCCCTTCCTTTCCGACGCTGTCAGGGTGTGGCACACCCTCACTGCCCCCCTGCATCCTTTTCACGTATGTTCAACACGCCTGTTTTCATTCCGAGGATAAGCACAGAACTGAGCGAGAACACTAGTATGATGGCTGCATTGACAGACGAGGCGCCGGCCACAAGCACCGCGCCAAGACCCAGGTACGCGCTTATAAGGTACATAATCAGTACAACTTTCCTCTGGCTCAGCCCCCGGTCGAGCAGGCGATGGTGCAGGTGGCCCCGGTCTGCTTCGGATATGGGACGACCCTGCGCAAACCGCCTCACTATGGCAAAAGATGTGTCGAATATGGGTAGCGCAAGAGCAAGCAGAGGTACCACCAGTGCGATTGTGGTGGCGCTCTTTAGGAGCCCTTCGGCTGACAGGGAGGCCAGAGCAAACCCGATGAAATGGGAACCTCCGTCTCCCATAAAGATCTTTGCGGGGTTAAAGTTGTATGGAAGAAAACCTAGAGTACTCCCGGCCAGTGCTGCCGTAAGTAACACTACAGCCGAATTGCCCAGCTGAAGCGCAGCGAACAAGAGCGTAAAAGCGGCGATACTTGCGATGCCTGCAGCCAGGCCATCAAGACCGTCTATCAGGTTCACCACGTTCACTACAGCGACGATCCAGGCGACCGATAGCGGCACGCCCCAGGCTCCTAGCTCAATGACGTGACCGAAGCCTCCGAAAGGATTCGTGATAAACTCGATCCGTATGTCGAAAACCAGCACAGAAATGAGCGCCACGATCACCTGTCCGATGAACTTGGTGCGGGCCTTCAGTACAGCAAAATCGTCCCAGAGTCCAAGAAGCAACATCAGTAACCCGCCCGCTAAGATGCCGCCCACATAGCTCTTGGCCGGAATTGCAGACAGCGCGACGATGCTGAACGCGGCAAATATGGCTATACCGCCCAGGTGCGGCGTGGGAGTCGTGTGAACGCTGCGTTCATTCGGCAGGACGACGGCCCCAATACGAAGCGCGATTGTGCGTACAAGGGGTGTAACGCAAAGCGAGATAACCAGGGCGATAACAAATGCAAGCATGTACATAAACCCTTACGGCCTCCTTGGAACCATTCTACTTCCTGCCCGATATTACGTCAACTTATGAACCTTTGATCTTTATGTATCCCTTCCTGATCAATTTGGCGATGTGTTCTGAAAGCACCTCTTGCACGTCTATTCCGTGTTCCTCTTCCAGTACAAACATCATGGTGATAGCAGTCTGGGCCACGTCCAATAACTCTCGACAGACAACCCGGCGCATAAGTTCCCGTTCAGGCCCTTCCGCATCCTTGTACCTGCTTATAGCAGCTCCTAGCTCTCCCGCTTCTTCCATCAGCTTGAGCGCGGTCCCCTCCAGCGTGGGGCTTAAGTTATTCAGCCTGGGCAAGGATATCGTCTTGGTCTTTTGCTCCATCCACGGCTCCCCTTCCATACCAGCACGTAACCACTCCCGCCTCCTCCAGCATGCGCCTGGCCAGGGGGTCCGGGTACCTCTCAATGTACACCACGCGGCGAAGACCGGCATTGATAATCATTTTTGAGCACGTGATGCACGGTTCCAGGGTACAGTAAATGGTTGCCCCCTGTACGCTGAACCCGTACAGTGACGCCTGGATAATGGCGTTTTGTTCTGCGTGAAGCCCCCTGCAGAGTTCCTGCCGCTCACCCGAGGGAATCTTCATCTTTTCCCTCAGGCACCCGACGTCAAGGCAATGTGCCAGACCGCTCGGCGCCCCGTTGTACCCGGTGGAGAGGATCCGTTTATCCTTGACGATCACCGCGCCCACCATACGCCTAAGACAAGTGGACCTTTTTGCCACCACCTGTGCTACTTCAATAAAATACTGGTCCCAACTGGGTCTTTCCATCCGTTTGACCTCCGGTAGCTACTTCGTGCCGTATAGCCTGTCTCCCGCATCGCCAAGACCCGGTACGATGTAGCCGTGTGAGTTGAGGTGCGAGTCCACCGCAGCGACATATATCTGGACGTCGGGATTGCGTGAATGAACTGCGTTTATGCCTTCCGGCGCCGCCAGGAGTGATACCACCTTGATGGTCCTTGCACCCCTCTCTTTTAAGAACTCTATGGCACGGTTCACTGAGCCCCCGGTGGCGAGCATCGGATCCACCAGTATCACGTCCCTCTCAGACAGGTCCTGAGGAAGCTTGCAGTAGTAATCGTGGGGCTTTAAGGTATCAGGGTCCCGGTAAAGCCCGATGTGCCCCACCTTCGCAGCGGGGATGAGCTTCAGTATCCCTTCTGCCATTGCAAGCCCCGCCCTGAGGATGGCCACCACTGCCAGCTTCTTGCCCGCGACCATATGGCATGTCGCGGTAGTCAGAGGAGTCTGGACACTTACTGCCTCCAAAGGAAGGTCGCGCGTGACCTCGTATGCCATGAGCATGGCCACTTCCTCGACCATCTCCCTGAACTCCTTCACGCCCGTGTTCTTATCCCTTATGAAGGCCAGCTTGTGCTGGATGAGGGGATGGTCCAATACAATTACCTGTGACATCGTGAGCCCCCTTCCTTATTTCTCTCTGACAGGGCCATAGACGGCCCTGTTTCCTCCGATCAGCTTTGGCCTGGTACGAGCCAGCACAAGGTTGGCCTCGCCTATGCGCTTTTTTGCTATACGGACCGGCACCGCAACCGGCCTCAAGTGCATGCCGATCAGGGTGTCCCCGATGTCTATGCCTGCATGTGCGGAGATGGATTCCACCACCACAGGGTCTTTGAACATGGACATAGCGCAAGCAGCAGTCGCGCCCCCTGCATGGGGAACAGGCAGAACGGTAACCTCCACCAGCCCATATTTCTCCTGTGCTTCCCTCTCCACCACTAGCGCCCTGTTAATATGCTCGCAGCCTTGCACAGCAAGGTAGATGCTGTGCGCCCTGCAGGCGTGAAGCAGCGGCTCAAGCACCGCGCGCGCGTACTCCACTGAGCCTGCCGAGCCGATCTTTTTCCCCTGGATCTCGCTTGTTGAACAACCGAGCACAAGCAAGCTGCCTGGCCTCAAATCAGCTGCCTCGAACAAAGCTTCCGCTGCTTCTTTAACGTCTTTTGCAACTTGATCTGGTCTGATTACCTCCATCGCCCTTTTAGCACCCACTCTCCACGTTCCCGATCTTGTCCACACGGCGCTGGTGCCTGCCTCCGGCAAACTTCCCTGCGAGCCATGCCCGAAGTACCTCGCGGGCCAGTTCCGGTCCTATGACTCTCGCCCCCATCGCCAGCACATTCGCATCGTTGTGCTCCCGTGACATCCTAGCGGAATATGTATCGTGGCAGAGAGCCGCTCTGATGCCGCGCACTTTGTTCGCGGTGATGCTCATGCCTATGCCAGTGCCGCAGACCAGCACTCCGAGGGAGGCCTGTCCCGACTGGACGCTTTTTGACACGGCGAGGGCGATGTCCGGATAGTCCACGGGCTCGTGAGAGTGCACACCCATGTCCAGCACGTCATACCCCAGCGCCTCAATCTCCTCTTTCAACAGCTGTTTCAGTTCGAATCCTCCGTGATCGCTGCCGATGGCCACGCATGTCCGGGCCTTGTCCCGATCTGCGTTAATATTCTTCTCCGGGTCCGACCTTCCCTGCAGCAGTTCTTCAATCACTCTTTTTGACGCCTCCTGTATCTGCCGTGCGACCATACGGTATACCTCAATTTCCCGGCCAAAAGGATCCGCTATGTCATCTTCAAAAGAAAGCATGCGCACTTTCCCTTGATCCTCCGGCACCATCGCCCGCACCTGGTGCAGGTGAGTGCGGGTCATGACCAGCACGAGGTCTGCTTCCTTCACCATCTCCGGGGTAAGCTGCGTGGCAGTGTGTGCAGTAAGGTCAAGCCCCATCTCTCGGGCGACCAGCACTGCATTGTCCGAAGCAGGCTGGCCCGGCACCGCGGCAGTGCCGGCAGAGCTCACCTGCACTTCGTGAAGTCCCATCTCTTCAGCGAGCTTTTCGAAAATCACCCGGGCCATGCTGCTCCTGCACGTGTTGCCCGTACACACTAACAACACCTTCATGATAGTTCCTCCTCTGCTTGCAGCACCCTGCCCCCCGAAGCCCTGTACAGGCGGTCGCAAATCGCCTCACCAAGTCCCTCACGCGTGAACCCTTCGGCCAATATGACGTTGACTTTGTGTAAGTCAAACTGGCGAAGGCAGGTGTAAAGGTTTCTTGCGATCTGGGAAAGATCGTTTCTGTCTCCCAGCGATAGTACCACGTCCGCGGTATAATGCTGCAGGGTCTCATCAGTCGCCAAAATCCCCACGCGGTGGCCGCCTCGTCTGCGCTCTTCCGTGAGCCTTATGATCTCTTGCACTACAGCGCCGGTGTCGCCTTCCACTACCCACATCTCCGCCCTGGGTGCGTAGTGGGTGTGCTTCATACCGGGTGAGGCCTGCCTGTCCCCCTCCATTGCATGCCTTACCCGCTCGGAGCCCAGCACTTGCTCCAACTGCTCCCGTGTAACTCCCCCGGGTCGCAGGATCACGCACACCTCTCCTGTGGTATCGACAACAGTGGATTCAACGCCTATACCGGTAGGACCAGCATCCAGTACACATTCGATCCTGCCGCCCAAGTCATCCAGGACCTGTTGGGCCGTAACGGGGCTTGGCCTCCCGGAAGTGTTGGCGCTCGGTGCGGCGACAGGTACGCCGGACGCGGATATAAGGGCGAGCGCCACCGGGCAGTCCGGCATCCGGAGCGCCACCGTGGGGTGCCCGGCAGTCACCTCATCGGGAATGGACGGATGTTTCTTGACGACTACCGTCAGGGGGCCTGGCCAGAACTTATCGATCAGTGTGATCGCCATATCACAGAGACCCTCTGACAGCTCAGCCGCCTGCTGCGGGCTGCTCACGTGCAGTATTAGGGGGTTGTCCTGCGGCCGCCCCTTGACCTCGAATATCTTCCTGACAGCAGGCGAGTGAAGGCCGTTCGCTCCCAACCCGTACACGGTCTCAGTGGGAAACGCGACCAGCCCGCCGCTTTGAATGATGGATGCGGCTTCACGGATAGCCGCAGGGGCGGGCATGTTACGGTCGACTCTAATGATCTTTGTTACCGTAGTGTTTTCGTGCAACGCACTACCCTCTCAATTCCCTGAAGATCCATGATGGCACGGGCTTTAGTAAATCCCGTCTCCTCTGCAAGGAGAATCACTCTCTCTGCCTGACCTGCCCCCACTTCCAGGTACACGCAGCCTCCGGGTTTTAGGCAGCGGTACGCCTCGGGTAACAGCCTTCGCACCAGCGACAGTCCGTCCGGACCTCCGTCCAGCGCCAAGATGGGCTCATGCCGTACACTGGCAGGCAGCCGCTCTATCTCCCCTGTGGGGATGTAAGGGAGGTTTGCTGCCACTGCGTCAAACGCTTCATCACAAGGTATGCCTGACAAGAGGTCTGACCTGAGCAAGGTGACCCGTTCGCTCACCCCGTGCAGCGCCGCGTTTTCCTCAGCCGTCTTCAAGGCCGATTCAGAAATATCCACCGCCAGTACATGTACGTCAGGGCGCAGCACAGCCAGGGAGATGGCAATGCAACCGCTTCCTGTGCCTGCGTCAATTACCATTGCTCCCCGCTCCAGCTCGGCAAGCATTGTCTCTACCAGTATTTCCGTTTCGGGCCTGGGGATGAGTACACTTTCATTCACTCGAAATTCAAGCGACATAAACTCCCGGACGCCCGTCAGGTACGCCATAGGTAACCCCGCTGCGCGGCGGTTGATGTCCATCCGCAGCCTTTCGAGCGCAGGCGCGTCCATCTCTTCCTCTGGATGGGTGTATATGCGGTACCTCGAGACGCCGGCAGCCTTAGCCACGAGAAGCCCGGCATCCAGAGGAGCGCTTTCGATCCCGTGCCCGGACAGGAAACGGCAAGCCTCGGTATATGCTTCAATTAGGGTCAAGAGCCACTCGCCTCTTCCAACTGGCGCTCTCGGTCTGACATGATCAACTGGTCGACGATCTGGTCGATGTCGCCGTCTAAGAATTCGTCGAGCCTGTGTATGGTAAAACCGATCCGGTGATCCGTCACGCGCCCCTGCGGGAAGTTGTAGGTGCGGATGCGCTCTGAACGGTCTCCCGTGCCCACCTGAGACTTGCGTACCTCGGACAGTTCCTGCTTCCGCTTTTCCTCGGCCAGCGCAAGCAGCCTTGCACGCAGCACTCGCATTGCCTTGTCCTTATTCTTATGTTGTGACTTTTCGTCCTGGCAGGATACAACCAGCCCGGTCGGGATGTGGGTGATGCGCACCGCGGAGTAGGTGGTGTTGACGCTCTGCCCCCCGGGACCGCTCGAGCAGAACGTATCTATCCTCAGGTCGTCAGGATCGATTTCGATGTCTACTTCTTCTGCTTCCGGCAGCACAGCCACTGTAGCAGCGGAGGTGTGTATCCTGCCGCCTGATTCGGTGACTGGTATCCGCTGCACCCGGTGTACCCCGCTTTCGTACTTCAGCCGGCTGTACGCTCCCTTGCCTTCCACAACGAAAATGACCTCCTTAAACCCGCCGATGTCGGTGGGATTGGAGGAAAGCACTTCTGTGCGCCAGTTGTGCCGCTCGGCATAACGCGTGTACATCCTGTACAGATCGGCCGCAAACAGCGCTGCCTCATCGCCGCCCGTGCCCGCCCGTACCTCCACTATCACGTTCTTTTCATCATTGGGGTCCCTGGGAAGCAGCAGCACCCGAAGTTCCTCTTCGAGCTTTTTCTGCTTTGCCCAGAGAGTGTCCAGCTCGGCCACCACCATGGCCCTGAACTCAGGGTCGTCGATCCTACCTTTGAGGAGTGCCTCCGCATCATCAATCTCATGAACCACTTTCACGTACTCGTCATACTTGGTTACAATCTCCGACAAGGCGGCGTGTTCCTTCGCCATCGCGGGCCACTGGCTGCTTGACAACATCTGGGGATCCGCCATCTTCTCCGAGAGATCAAGATACCGTTTTTTTAGTGATTCGAGTTTATCCAGCATGTTCAAAGCCCCCCGCTACGCTCTTGAAGGCTTCGAGAGCGACTTCGATCTGTGAAATGTCTGGCTCGCGGGTGGTAAGTCGCTGTATCCAAACACCCGGGAGCGTGACAAACCTGGCTAACGTGCCCCTGCGTCTCCCCGCCAAGCGAATGACTTCATAAGAGAGCGCAGCAACCACCGGGAGCAGTCCCAGTCGGAGCAACACCCGCTGGTAGATTCCCGGCCAACCGAAGGTGGAAAATAAAAGCACGCTGATGAACGCGACTATGAAAAGAAAACTTGTGCCACAGCGCGGGTGAAAACGGGAATATCCCGAAACCGAAACCGGATCCAGGGCAGCTCCGTGCTCGTACGCGTTGATCACCTTGTGCTCAGCTCCGTGATATTCAAGCACTCGCTTTACCTCAGGGGAAAGGGATATGGCTGCGATATATGCTACGAGAATGAATATGCGGACCACACCTTCCAAGATGTTCGAGACGACGCTTGAGGCATCAAGCGCACGCCGCAGCAAGTGGACGACGAAGGTGGGCCCCACTATGAATGCGAGCACTGAAAACACCAGTGCTCCGGCCACGGTCAGTATGGTCTGGGTACGGCTAAGCTGCTCCTCTCCCAGCCCCTCCTGTGCCGAATAAAGCAACGCATCTATCCCCAGCACGGCCATTTCCACAAGGGAGACCGGCCCCCGGATAAAAGCAAGGCCCAGCGCAGTATGTTTTCGTGCCCATGAGACAACGTGCTGCAGGCGTGTGGTGATGCGGCCGTCGGGCAACCTCAGTGCGATGGCAACCTTATCCGGCCCACGCATCATGACTCCCTCGATCACCGCCTGTCCGCCATAAATCACCTTATCTGGCAAGGCTATCCTCCGATCTGCAAAAGGCAGAGCCCGTGGGCTCTGCCGTCGCGTTTTTGATCCTTCCCTATTCCAGGCCGTACTTCTTCTTGAACTTCTCCACGCGGCCGCCGGTATCTATGATCTTTTGAACACCTGTGAAGTAAGGATGACACTTGGCGCAGATCTCTACCTTCAGGTTTTTCTTTGTAGACCCGACGTGATATACCGCCCCACAAGCACAGCTGATGGTGGTCTTTTCATATTTCGGATGAATCTTGGCTTTCACTCTCGTTTTCACCCCTTCAAGACAGCCCAAGATCGGACGGAAGTATTATATCACAGTGTACCGGGCAAAGCAATAAATACCCTTATGCTGGTAAGTCATCCAACTTTTGTGTCAATACCCGTTCCGCTTATCCCCCATAGCCTGTATTTCTTTAAATATGCTCTGCAAGAATTCCTTATTGGACTTAGTCTTCTTCAGCCGTTCAATGAGCAGCTCGGCAACCTCGGTGTTGCCCATATTGTTGGTCACCTTCCGAAACGCCCAAATGCTTTCGATCTCCTCAGGAGAAAGCAGCAGCTCCTCTTTCCTTGTGCCCGAGCGTTTCACGTCGATAGCCGGGAATACGCGTCGTTCTGCGAGCTTGCGGTCAAGATGGAGTTCCATATTGCCTGTGCCCTTGAACTCCTCATAAATCACATCGTCCATTCTGGAACCGGTGTCGATGAGCGCTGTGGCCAAAATGGTGAGACTTCCGCCTTCCTCGATGTTCCTGGCAGCGCCGAAGAATCGCTTGGGTTTGTGAAAAGCCGTGGGGTCCATGCCTCCCGACAGCGTCCTACCGCTCGGAGGAACCACCAGGTTATATGCGCGGGCGAGTCTCGTGATGCTGTCCAGCAAGATCACTACGTCCATCTTGTGTTCCACAAGCCTCTTGGCCCTCTCAAGCACCATTTCCGCCACTTTCACATGATTCTCCGGCACCTCATCAAATGTTGAGGCGATCACGTCTCCCTTCACCGAGCGCTGCATGTCAGTGACTTCTTCGGGACGCTCGTCCACAAGCAGTACCATAATGTGCACATCAGGATAGTTGTGGGAGATGGCGTTGGCGATCTGCTTGAGGAGTACTGTCTTGCCTGCTTTAGGCGGGGCGACGATGAGACCTCTCTGGCCGCAGCCCACAGGGGCAATCAGATCGATGAGCCTGCATGCCACGTCCCCTCTGGCTGCCTCCAGTTTCAGCCTGCGGTTTGGAAAAATGGGAGTGAGTCCGTCGAAGTGAAGCCTCTCTTTGGCTGTCTCAGGGTTTTGGCCGTTTACCGCCTCCACCCGTAATAGGGCGAAGTATCGTTCGTTGTCCTTAGGGTGGCGCACCTGGCCTGAGATGACGTCACCTGTTCTCAGGTCAAACCTGCGGATCTGGGACGGGGAGACGTAGATATCCTCCCGGCTTGGGGTGTAATGGACAGGGCGGAGAAACCCGTAACCTTCATCCATGATGTCGAGCAGGCCTTGAGCGAACATCAGCCCGTCTTTTTCCGTCCTGGCTTTAATGATTTCGAATATGAGTTCTTTCTTTCGTAAGCTGCTGTAGCCTGAAATGTTAAGTTCGCGCGCAAGTTTGTAAAGTTCCGAAAGGGTCATTTGCTCCAATTCGCCAATGGTCAAGAAATTCACGCTCCTCAATGTGAATAAATCATCGGCTTGCAAAAAACAAACAAGTAGCAGAAAAATGGGTGAGATACAAAGACGAAGAGTTCTTTCTAGTTGTTACCAATCTCCGGCCGCTCTATTCAATGCGCCGGTTAATGCACCGAACTCATTCGGTCCCACGACACAGATAAACACAACGGGGTCAGTACAGGAATATACAGTCGAAGCAGCCTCTGGGCGAGCTGGCCCGGGAGCCCTCGGGGCTGTCTGCGCGAAGGCCCCCCGCGGATGAGACAAAAAGAGATGCTCTACCAAGTGAATTCTATGATCTTGGCGGCTTTTCGTCAAGCCTTAGGTGAACCGATACAACCACGGTCGGATCAGCGTTTCTCAAACGCCGAAGCCCAGTCCTTCTTGAAGCGCTGGATCCCGGTATCCGTCAGCGGATGACGGAACATCTGAACAAGGACTGAATACGGAACGGTGGCGATATGCGCGCCGGCTAATGCAGCTTCAACCACATGCATGGGATGCCGGATGCTCGCGGCGATAATTCGTGTCTGAAGCTGATGGGTCTCGAAAATGGCCACGCTGTCTCTTACGACCTGCAGGCCGTCGCTGCCCACGTCGTCAAGCCGCCCCACGAACGGGCTGACGTAAGTAGCACCTGAGAGGGCTGCAAGCAGCGCCTGAGCAGGAGAGAATACCAGGGTGACGTTGGTCCGTATTCCCAGCTTCCGAAGCTGGCTCGCAGCTTTTAACCCTTCAGGCGTCATGGGCAACTTGATGACTACGTTTTCGTCGATCTCCGCAAGCGTCTTGGCTTCACTAACCATGCCGCTTGCATCGTCGGCCAGAACTTCCGCACTGACGGGTCCGCGTACGATCCGGGTGATCTCTGCCACCACCTGGTGAAAATCCCTGCCCTCCTTGGCGATAAGGCTTGGGTTGGTCGTGACGCCGGAGATCACGCCCCACGATGCGGCTTCCCGTATTTCCTCGATGTTTGCGGTGTCAATAAACAGCTTCACTGTTACTCGCTCCTTCTAATTCCAAGGATTGACCTGGCTTCATCCGGGGTGGCCGGCTCCCTGCCGCACTCTCTCGCTATCCTTGCGATCCGGGCGACAAGCTGTGCATTGCTTTCAGCCAGGACGCCCCGTGAATAGAAGATATTGTCCTCAAATCCAACCCTGACATGGCCGCCCATTACAATGGCCATTACCCCAAGCGGTAATTCAGCCCTGCCGATACCAGCAACGGTCCAAGTGGACCCGGACGGGATGGACTCCACCAGGTGCAAAAGGTGCTTCGGGGTACCTGGAATCCCTCCCGGAACTCCCATGACAAAGTCAAAATGCAGCGGTAAAGAGAGCAGGCCCTTCTTCACAAGCCTCAGTGCGCTATCGATCATCCCCACATCGAATACTTCTATCTCAGGTCTTACCCCGTATTTCTTTATCTCTGATGCAAAAAACTCGATATACTCGGGGGAATTGAAGAATACATCATCACCGAAATTGACTGTACCCGTCGTAAGCGTGCACATCTCCGGCATGAGCGAGAGCGGGGCGGCCCTTTCCTCAGCGGTCATACCCACGGCACCGCCTGTTGACACCTGGATGATGGCATCAGTCCGCCGCCGGATCTCATCCATGGCCCTGCGGAAGACCTCCCTATCCTGGGTAGGTTTTCCTTCTTCGTCCCGCACGTGCAAGTGAATGACGGCAGCTCCCGCCTTCACGCACTCTGCTGCAGCCTCGCCTATCTCCTCGGGAGTGATGGGCAGGGCGGGGTTATGCTCCCGCGTTACTTCCGCACCTACCATCGCAGCTGTTATCACAATCTTGTCCAAAGCCACTCCACCTCATCTATGATATCTTTGGCGGTTTTTCGGAACCACGCACGTACCGCTGGCCTTCGCTACCAGGATAGGGCTGTGCAACACTGCCGCGGCGGAAGGCTGGTCGGGGTCGTTCAAGGAGCTGATCACCTTCCAGGCCTCAAACCGCATCTTCCTTGAAGTATTCTCCACGCGCTCAATCCATCCTTTGATCTCGAGGTAGTCCCCCGCATATACCGGGGCCAAAAACTCAACGCTATCATATGCAGCAAGCAGTCCTTCGTCGCCATCATGCCTGATGAGGAGCTCGGTAGCTACATCCCCGAAAAAAGAAAGTACCTTAGAACCTGCCACCAGGTTTCCGGCATAGTGCACATCCTCAGAACCTATCCTTACTCTTAGCATCGCCTCAATCATTGCTTAGACCCTCCAGTTTCACGGGGTCTGCCCGGTCGTCTGCCAGATCATCTTGTTGTGCAGGTTAGTCATTGTCTTGTTCGAGAAAATACCTGGCGCGGGCAGCGCGTGGCTGGACGGCCTGAGCATGAATGTGTGCCTGGTGGAGGCATACCGTGGATCATAAACCTGTATGACCAATGGGTATTCTTCACCCGTCCCCACCAGCTCAAGGTACGTCCTGCCGTTTGAGACCTCGTACAATACCCCGTTCACCAATAATGTCGTTGATACGGATCTCTTCGTATCCTTTTCCCTTGCGGTAATCTCTACTCTGTTTATCACCCCCGGTTCAAGAACTCCGGGAAATACTGAGAGTGCCAGTTCTGCGCGGCCTCTTTCGAATGTAAGCGGGAGAAAACCCACGCTCCGTGCACCTTCTACATCCCATACCAGGACTGCCCCGTAGTACGTGCCGTCAGCAGCCGGAACAGCTACATTCAGGTCAACCGTGTAGGTTTCGCCCTCCTGGAGGGTCCGCTGTCCGCCGGTTACCTTCACCGACCCGTCGTCCGTGGCAACAAGGTACGAAAACTCAAATGTGGTAGCGGACGCCGCCATGTTATATCCTTCGACATATGCCACGTACTGCCCAGGTTCAGGCTGGAGCATCTCGATAACCTCGAACGACCTTCCCCTTTGTGCGGACTTGGCTACTTCTCTCCACTCGCGAAAGTCCCGATCGTACTTATATAGGTAGAGATCAAGATCCGTTTGGCCGTCGCCAGGGGTCCCGACTGACACTCTCAGGTACCCCGTCCCGGCAGGTACTTGGGGAAGGTTCTGCATAGTCGCTTCCCTCTGGGTGATCACTAAAGTCTCCGTCTTTTCGGCCAACCTGCTCTTTGACAGGCCTAAAGGCAGAAGCCGAACGGTCAGCTGCCCGGCATAGTTTGTCATGGTCACACGGTGCTCAACCGTCCCTGAAGAACCCGAAGCCAGCGGCTTGGTTACTTCGGGCGTATCGAAGAACACCCCCCGGGCCCTTGCACGTAGCTGGTACGACGTGTACGCCCTGTTATATAACGACAGGGACGGAGCGGACTCCACAACTGCCTCCCATACACCTGCTTCCGGCAACGTGATCGAGAGGGTCTGGCTGTCAAGGTCCGCACCCAGCCCTACAAAAGCTGTGTGCGCCACCATTCTTCCGGCAGGCGAAAACAGATAGAGTTTTGCACGCCCCGCCGGCCTGCCCTGACTGTCCCTTGGAACACGCAGAGAGACCGTGATCTCCCGGGCGCCTGGGGGTACCTTGAAGAACTCCCGAGCGAACCTTCCTGCATCCAGGTCCCCGTTGACTGCCACGCCCCACAGGTTAAGGTGGGACATCTCGTGAGAGACGACGGCAGTCGCAGGGAACCTCAAGACGTCTCCAGGGGTGGATCGGTCCTTCGCCCGGATTAAGGTACTGTACACCCCCGGTACGAGCGGGGGATTCATCCTCACTTGGAGCCGGCCCTCCTGCACTGCAGGTAGTGTCATCACCCGCCTGTCGATGGACAACCACGGTGGCAGGTTTGCGAACTCAAGTCTTAATGTGTTCGGGGAGAAATTCGCGATATAAATATTCTTTGAGCCCGTGAGGAAACTGCGAGCGTACAGCCCGCCTTCGTGATAATCGTCCCCTGAGTACAGTACGGTCCTGATCTCCGGCCCCTGCAGGGACTGGCCAAGGAGCTCCCACGCCCGCACCGCATCGAGCACGCCGTGGCCCTGTTCCAGCAGAAGAGCTCCAGGCAGCTGGGCTGCCGAGCTTTCAAACGCTCGCTTCATGGCCCTGGGGTTAACACCACCTGCCAGCTGCCCCAGCAGTGCTGCACTGCCGGCAACGTAAGGGACAGACATGGAAGTACCCTCAAACACGCTGTATCCAACAGGCGAATCCCAGTAAGGAACTGTTGACAGCGCAACTCCGGGCGCCATTAACTCAGGGCTCAAACTCCCGTCGGGCCTTGGGCCCACTGCACTGAAATGCCAGATGAGCGGGTAGGACAGCTCGTAGGAGTATTCCTTGTAAACCATATCCGGCGTAGCGTATGCGCCTACAGATACCGAAAACCATCTATCACCTGGAGTGAACGCCGAGCCAAGCCCAGGTCCCGTATTGCCCGCGGCAGTAACGAACAGTACCCCATACTCTCGCCCCAGGTCTTCCATGAGGTTTGCCTCGGGACCCGGTATTCCCGCGCTGTCGTAGTATGAGCCGCCCACACTGATGCTCACAATATCAGCTCCATGCTCGGCTGCATACACCATTGCCTGAGCCAGGCGCTGCCAGGAGCCGTCACCAGATGAGCTCAGCGCCTTGATGGACATAAGCTGCGCGTCGGGCGCCACGCCCTTCATGCCGCTGTCCTCACCCCAGGCTGCAGCGATGCCCGCCACATGGGTCCCGTGCCCGTTGCCGTCAAACCCTAGCGTGACGGTGGAGCCGTCAGGCGCAATGTCCGCCACTACAAACGGGGTGCGTTCGTCCACCTCCGTGGCAGGGTTATCCTTGCCAAAGTAGCCGAACCTTCCCGTCTGCCGAAACGGCCCAAGCGGAGTCTCATCAGTCATATCCATGTTGCCATTTGTATCAACGTACACACGATCATAGATGCCTGCGTAAGTCGAATCGACTACCAACACGAAGAACTGGTCCCTGTTTGAGCCGTTCCGGTTTAAGTCCTGCCCGATGTATCCTGAGGGGTCAAGATCTGATTCGCGGAGTACACCGTAATGGAACCTGCCGCTTTTGCTCTGGATGGAGCCTACGCGCACGTCGCCGTAGATGGTGGTCAAAACCCCCGAGCGCGGCAGTCCCACCCTTCTTGTATCTACCTCGCCTTCCCCGCTCAGGTCCACCCAGTCCACGATCTTTCTGCGGGCGTCCGATGTCCTCCGGAGGTCAGGGTGCGCCGGATCGATCCCGGTATCCAGTACGGCGATGGTAACGCCTTTCCCGGTCGAACCGGTCTTTTCTGCTAGCTGGTCAGCCCGCACCGCACTTAAATTGGCTTTATGCAGCGCTCCATCGTAAGCGCCTTTCCGTTCTGCGCTTAGCGTCACGCTTCCTTCACCTTGAGCCATCGACCGCACCAGTGGATGGTCCTGCAGGTAAGTTGCGAGCGAACGGGGGACCCGTGCAGTGAGGTAGTTCACCCGGTCGCGGGAAAAGACGACCTCGCCCCCCAGATCGTTGATGATCCCACGGAGCACATCTACCGCTCCAGGAACAGAGGAGATCCTGACGAATTCAGCGCGTTCTGTCTCTGCCACAGCAGGCCATGTCCAGGCTGCGACAAGCAGTACAAGCAGAATTCCTATGTATCGGCGGACAAGCAGAGCGCGCGCCTTCATCTCTCGGCCTCCAGGTACGTGATCTGGCTATTCTGTACCGTAGCGAAGCTCACCACATCGCCTGGGGTGAGGCTCGCAAGCGGCACGGGCTTTCCGTTCAGGAAAAGGAGCGCATCCGGTAATACCGGCCATTTTTTCGACTGGCCATCCACCATCTGGATGAGCAGTGTGCCTTCTGTACTGCTCACCTGCATGATGGTGCCGGTATACTCAAACCGCGTGGCGTCCACGTATCGCACGGACCTGTCAAAAGTGTTGTAGACTACATAAAGCCTGTCACCGACTTGAATATCGGTGATCCGGGCCGGCTTTCCGTTCTTGAACAGTTGCGTGCTGTCAGACAGCGTGACGCTCTTGTCTGAGACTGAGCCGACAGGGAGGAACACTAAGGTCCGGTGCTGCCAATCCACCTGACGAACCTTCCCCATTTCATCAAGGAATACCGCCTCGACGAACTCTACGGTGCCACCTCTTCCGAACACCACAAACAGCTCATCGAACAGCTTGAGTCCGAACATGGAGTCTCGCTTACCATTGCGGAATATTACAGTCTGGGGTGAAAGCGTGATAGTCTCAGATGCCTCTCCGTTACGGATAGTCACGCGGCTACCCTGGATGCCCGTAATCACGCCGTACGCATCTGCCCATAATCCCCTGCTGCGCAAAAACCGCATGATCATCACGGCCGCTTCCGCTCTTGTGGTACGTTCGAACGGCCGGAAGCTGCCGTCGGGAAAGCCAGAAACCACTCCCTTTTCATGCGCCAGCGCAACGTAGCCTCTTGCCCAAGCGGGAACTTCATAGAAGTCGGTAAACTGCATTTGGGGATCGGACTTCACCTGGCTTTCCAGGTTCATGGCCCTGATAACGACGGCAACCAGCTCGGCGCGGGAAATGGGGTTATCAGGTCTCATTCTCCCGTCCCCGTAACCCATGAACAGGCCAAGGTCGTGAGCGAGCTCCATGTACCCAAGCGCCCAGTGCTGACCAAGGTCCACAAAGCGCGGGGGTACGCGCGCAAGCTGTTCTGCTTCGTCTGCATACCCGAGAGCCAAGACTAGCATCTTGGCAAACTGAGCGCGGGTCACGGGAATATCAGGAAGAAAAGTGCCGTCCCCGAACCCCCGTATGATGCCGCGGGCGTTGAGTGCCCGTATCTCAAGCTCTGCCCAGTGGGAGTTTACGTCGGGAAAGGCAAGAACAGGATGAGCAAGCAGCATCGCAATAAGGAATGCGGCGCATATGGGTAAAATGCGAGAGCGTTTCACGACAACACCTCATTAAGCCATACAGGCATCGACTGTGGCACATGCGCTCAGGCGAAGTCCATGGCTACATGGATACTTCGCCGATTCAAGAATCAAATCCTTCACATATCATGCCTGCCGTTCTTGCAACTCACATACATCATCTTTCACGCATGCATCTGAAAAACATGCATGGAGCACAAACCTGGCGCCACGCCGTTTCCCCAGCTCATAGAGCTCTCTGGCCTTCTGCCAGACGATATCTTCAGGACCTACAAGCAGAGTACTCATCATGCCCACCTGGACGGTGAGGCAGCCCGGATCAAACTGATCAAGCACGGCGTTTACGTCTTCCGCATACTCTTTTCTCAGTGGGTACAGGGCAATCTGACATGAAATGTTTTTCATTGCGTCTTCACCCACCTTACGCAAATAAAGCCTGGAAGCCGATTGCTCTTTTCCATTGCCAGCGCCGCCTCTCGTGTGAAGTCCTCCATATTGGGCGGGAACCGAAGTCCGGAAAGCACCGTAGTCTGGCCCTCTGGCAAGAAGTTAAGGAGGTCTTCCGCAGTGTAAAAGGTTGCATAGCGAAACACCGAACTTGCGTCTTCTTCTGCACGCTTCCTGTAAAATTCCGCCCACGGGCCTTCCGCGATCACGCCCACCACCATCCGGCCGCCAGGCTTTAATGACCTGTAGCACTTTGCCAATACGGCCGCAGGTTCCTCGAAAAACTCAAGCGCAGTCACACTCAGCACGGCATCGTACGACTCGGGCAAAAGGTCGATGTTGTTTATGTCCGCGTGGATCAGCTGGAGATTTACACCCATGGCCTCGGCTTTTCGTTCAGCCACGTCAAGCATGGCACGGGAGACGTCGATCCCTGTCACCTGTACCCCAATGCGAGCAAGTTCCAGCGCGTAGTTGCCGGTACCGCACCCCACGTCGAGCAGCTTCATCCCTTCCCGTGGCTCAAGCAGCCTGTATACCATATCCTTCTCTATTGCATCGATGAGCCGGCCTGGTTCGCGCTGATACCAGGCATCATAACTCTCCGCAATTGGGTGAAACACGTCTGGCACGGGCCTTACCCCCTGTACTTCTCTTTCGAATCGAGTTTACCATAACCTTTTCCTGCTTGCAACCAGTATTTGCCACCCCGCGCAGGGCATTTCTTTCCAGGACTGCGCACCTAACAGCCGAGGGAGAAGGAGGACCTGAGCTCCGGTCCCCCCAGTTGATCCCCACTACTCGACGATGGGTACCTGCGGTGGAGTGGAGACCTGGCTGCCCCCTCCGTTGCACTCCAGTTTGCCTGTGAGGTATGCGTCATATGCAGACAGATCGAAGTGACCGTGCCCGCTCAGGCTAAGCAGGATGGTCTTTTCTATTCCTTCTTGCTTGCACCTCAGGGCCTCATCGATGGCTGCCCTGATAGCGTGGTTCGACTCGGGAGCCGGTATTATCCCCTCTGTCCTCGCGAACATAACGCCCGCTTCAAACACCGAAAGCTGGTCGTAGGCGACTGCTCTGACTAGGCCGTCTTCCACAAGCCGGCTGACAATGGGCGCGGCACCGTGGTAGCGCAGACCTCCCGCATGGATCCCCGGCGGCACGAAATCATGTCCCAGGGTGTACATGCGAACAAGCGGTGTTAGCCCAGTGGTATCGCCGTAGTCATATGCCAGCCTGCCCCTGGTGAGGCTCGGACAGGACTCGGGCTCAACCGCAATTATGTCGATCTCACGGCCGTTCATTTTATCGGGAATAAAGGGCAGCACAAGACCTCCGAAGTTGCTCCCGCCTCCGTGACACCCGATTAACACATCCGGGTAGATGTCCATCTGTTCCATCTGCTGCCTGGCTTCAAGTCCGATGACCGTCTGGTGCAACAGTACGTGGTTTAACACACTCCCGAGCGAATAGTTCACTTCAGGCGAGCCAGCGGCCACTTCCACGGCCTCGCTGATCGCTATTCCAAGACTGCCCGGGGACAGGGGATCCCTTTCAAGAATCGCCCTTCCGGAAACCGTTGTCGGACTCGGGCTGGGAGTGACTTGTGCACCCCACGTCTGCATCATCAGCCGCCGGTACGGTTTTTGCTCATAGCTCACCTTGACCATGTATACTGAGCATTCAAGCCCAAACAAACTGCAGGAAAACGCAAGCGCGCTGCCCCACTGACCTGCGCCGGTCTCTGTTACGAGTCTCTTGATACCGGCTTTTTTGTTATAAAAGGCTTGCGCAACTGCTGTGTTGGGTTTGTGTGAGCCTGCAGGGCTTACCCCCTCATACTTGTAATAAATGTGTGCAGGGGTACCGAGCACCCTCTCCAGGTTCTCCGCCCTGCGCAAAGGGGTGGGCCTCCAGCCTGCATATACCTTCAGTACTTCCTCCGGTATATCAATATACCTTTGTGTGGATACCTCCTGCTCGATCAATGCCATCGGAAAGATGGCTGCCAGGTCCTCCGGCCCTACGGGCTTGCGAGTCTTTGGATGAAGCGGCGGGTCTAGCGGTCTCCTCAGGTCGGCGAGCACATTGTACCATTTCAGCGGAATACCTGTTCTTTCCGATATGACGGCTCGGTCGGTCATGTCAAAACTCTCCTTTCATTCATCTTTCTTCAAAGTGCCAGGACTTCCAGGATGCGTCTTGCAAGCTGTTCTGAACACCGCACCTGCGCTTCATATGTGGCGCTGCCCAAGTGCGGAGTGGCGACCACGTTCTTAAGTGAAAACAAGGGAGACCTGCCGGGAGGTTCTGTCTCAAACACGTCAAGCCCTGCGCCTGCAAGGTGCCCTGATTGAAGGGCCTCGTACAATGCATCGCTGTCTACCAGGGCCCCCCTCGCAGTATTTAACAGTAAGCTCCCACGTTTCATCATGTTGAGCCGTTCTCTGTTCAAAAGACCTCGACTCAGAGGAGTAAGAGCCGCGTGCAGGGAGACGATATCAGATGTGCTCAGCAGTTCGGAAAGCCCGACCTGCGTTACACCCGAAGGAGCAGAGGCACAGGGATCATATCCGATTACGCGCATGCCAAATGCGACGGCCCTTTTCGCAACTTCTGTCCCTACCCTGCCAAGCCCGATGATGCCCAGAGTCTTGCCGAACAGCTCCATTCCCACAAACCGCGATCTGTCCCATCCACCTTCGCGCAAGTGGGCAAAAGCGTGACACACGTGACGGGAAAGCGCAAGAAGCAGCGCAAAGGTGTGCTCAGCCGCCGCCACAGTATTGGCCCCAGGTACGTTGACTACCTGTATACCCCTGCTGCCGGCAGCCGCAAGATCGATATTGTCAAGTCCTGAACCCGCCCTTCCAATGACTTTCAGCTGTATGCCCGCGTGGATAATGTCTCCCGTGACGCGTGTAGAGCTCCTCACCACCAGGCCGTGATACTCCGGGATGCACTTGAGCAGCTGCTCGTAGCCGATCTCAGGGGCAAGGTGTATGTGAGCCCTTTCGGAGAGGATCCTGAGGCCTGGCTCCGCCAGATGATCAGTCACCATAATCCGGTACATTTTTGACCTCCCCTTTTCCTCAAGGTCGGGCGGGCGGTGAAAACAAAAAACCTTTCGTCAAAGGGACGAAAGGTTTTCTTCCGTGGTACCACCCATCTTAAGCTCAGAATTGAGCTTCACTCATTCGCAAGGTACGGGACGCAAAGGTCCGATACCCGCTTCCTTTTAACGGTGGAAGTTCCGGTGGAGCCTACTCGGTTCTCTTTCGGTCCACAGCTTTGGTGTCCATTCGCCATGCCAGGTAGGCATCGGACTCGCACTGCCACCGACTCGCTGCAGTCGCATCGACATGGTTACTATTCACCGTCATCGCCCGCTGCTCTTGTTAAGTTATTGTCCTTCATGATATCACCTGAGGGGCAGTAGGTCAAGAGGTGCGAGACGAAATTGTGATCGTGGTATTGTCACCTTGAAAAGAGTCTGTGAAATGTCACCTGGTGACATGCTGGCGGTGAATCGTAACACTATCTTGGAGGGAGACTACCCGGGCCAGCCCCCGTCCCTCCGACGAGAGAGATCCGATTTCTAAAGTAAATCCTTCTGCGCCTCTTGTGAGCGCCGCGCTCGCTGGGAGGGCTTCGAATGGGGTCGCCCAAATGTCGATAACAGGCGCTGTACAACCACATAGAAACTCATGAAGGACTGACCACCACTGAGCCTTGTCAGGCGGGGGGGTCTGGTTGATTACTGCAGGCCTCCCGCACCATTTTCTCGGTCACTGACCCAGGTTTTCCTGCTCCACGAGCCGGACGAGGGTATCCACGGCCGCCTTCTCATCGGGGCCTGCAGCCGCGATGCTGACCACTGTGCCTGCAGATACCCCCAGCGACAGCACTTCCAATACGGATCTTGCGTTGACAGTCGTGCCTCCTCTGGTCAGCGTGATTCGCGACTCAAACGTGTTTGCCGTGCGGACAAAAACGGCTGCCGGCCTGGCGTGTAAACCGTGTGCATTCAATATTACCGCATCCCTTGAATACATGTCCCGACCCCCCCCATAACTTCCTCCAGCAGACGGCATACTTCAGCAGCGGTAGCCAGCCTGAGGGCCCTTTCTGCAATCTTTCTTGCCAACTCATAGGAGATGTTTCGTATGGCGTTCTTGACGCCGGGGATAGACGCGGCATTCATGCTGAGCTCGTGTACGCCCAATCCTACCAGTAGCACCGCTGCGCGGGGATCCGATGCCATTTCGCCACACACCCCGGTAAAGATGCCGCGGTCACGAGATACGTCGGCTACGTGTTTGATCAGTCTCAACAGTGACGGATGGAATGGCTGGTACAAGGGTGAGACAGCATTGTTTCCGCGATCTACCGCCATGGTATACTGACAAAGGTCGTTCGTCCCAATGCTGAAGAAGTCGACAGCCGGGGCCAGCAGGTCCGCAGTCAATGCAGCGGAAGGCACCTCAACCATGATCCCTATCTTTATCCGGTCATTGAAAGGTATACCCTCCCGGTCAAGCTCGCGCTTAGCTTCATCGAGTAGCCGGTTGGCTTGGTATACCTCCGAAATATCCGTGACCATCGGGTACATGATCAAGATGTTTCCAAAAGCGCTCGCCCTCAAGATCGCCCGTAGCTGAGTCTTGAACATGCCTGGCTGGCCAAGGCACAACCTGATGCCCCGATACCCTAGGAAGGGGTTCTCCTCCCTGGGGAGGCTCAAGGAGGCCAGGCGCTTGTCTCCACCCACATCCAAGGTTCTGATAATGACAGGTCTTGTCCCGAGAGTGAGCGCGACTTTCCTGTACGCCTCGAATTGTATATCCTCGCCAGGGAGGGCGTTCCTATCCAGATACAAGAATTCAGTCCGAAACAGCCCTACCCCCTCGCCGCCGTTCGCCAGGACAGTGTCGGCTTCGTCCGGAGAGGCGATGTTGGCGGCAATTTTGATTCTGTGGCCGTCCGTAGTCTCGGCCGGGAGACCTGCCACTCGCCGGAGTTCTCCGTTCAGGGCTTCGCTAATTTGATGTAGTTGCAGGTACTCGTTCCTCTGGCCTTGAGTCGGGCGGACGATGACCTCTCCTTTGAACCCGTCGACGATTACCTGGTCGCCGTCATGGACTCTGCCTGTGATACCGTCCACCCCCAGCACCGCCGCAATGCCCATCGCTCTCGCTATTATAGCCACGTGAGAAGTCTCTCCACCAGTCTCGGTCACGAGCCCGCGAACGCGGGCTTTGTCCATCATGGCGATGTCCGAGGGATTCAGCTCGTGAGCCACGACTATAGCGTCCTCATACAGGCTGTCCAAGATTTTGGCCGCCGTCACGCCCAGTATGTTGCGCACCAGCCGGTTTCCCACGTCCCTCAGATCGGCGGCCCGCTCGCGGAAGTAGCTTTCTTCGAGCTCGGCAAGCATTGCC